>JBIIJF010000084.1:0-4302 GCA_044234015.1 Candidatus Babeliales bacterium | reverse complement strand
TGCTGCCAAAACCATCTACAGCCATTTCAATGAATTTTACCCTTCAGACAAGCGTGCAGAATATGCAAAATACAAAACGATATTATCGGCCTTTTACCAAACGCTCCCGGCTGATTGTGACCAATCATACACAGAGGAAACTATTAAAGAATGCAAAGAGTACTTAGCAAATAAAGGTCTCAACAACTACCGTAAAGACATAGAAAATATTCTTACAAGCTGTAACGAACGCTTAACGGAAAAAGAGATCTATGTGTTTAACTTTTATTTAGGTAGAAAGCAGTTTGACGCAGCCCGTAATCGGTTAAAGTACTTGAAGAAAACTCATGCAGAGAATAAAGCCCTAGAGCCCCGCCTCCTGTATCTCGAGTACAAATTAGCTGCAAAAGAAAAAAATACGACAGAAGCAACAGCCGCATTTAACGCACTGCATGCTCAATATCCGGGATCTCAATTCACCACAATGGCTGACTCACTCAACAACAAGCGTACATTCTTGTTCTAATCCTATGGAAACAACGGCTATACAGCTCGGCAAAAAAGGGGAATCTCTTGTTGTTGCTCATCTCGAAAAAACTGGCTATACGGTGCTAGCTACAAATTATCGATCGCGACGTGGTGAAGTAGATGTGATTGCAACTAAGGGTGAGGTCATTGCCTTTGTTGAAGTCAAGACACGCAAAAAAGCCTACTTCCCCATAGCTCAAGTAGTAACCTATCCTAAACAGCAACGAATCGCCTCAGCTGCTTTTGATTTTGTACGAAAAGAAGCCATACATAATCGGGTCCTTCGTTTTGACATCGTCACCATTGAATACACCGATGGGCGAAAAGAATTACGGCATATTCCAAATGCTTTTCAGTATAATGGCCCATGCCGTCCCTAGGATAGCGCAGGCTCCCTACGAAGCATTTCATGCACAACCATGCGCTGAGCAATAGTATAAAAAATAGGGACAGCAACATCGGTTGACCACAGTGATGATTTTTCTGGCTCTTTTACAAAGGTAACAATTACACGTCGGTAATCGCCTTTTTCTACAATCCCAATAAAACTATACTGATGCACTTTTGTGGAATACTTTCCATCAACAATGCAACGAGCAGTCCCTGTTTTGCCCATCACACGCATCCCAGGAATCGGGTACCTTTCGGCCACCTGCTCCATAATGCGCTTCATCTCATTAATACTCTGTCCACCATATAATTTCTTACCTTTTCCAACATGCTCCCCCCGTACTACCGTTGGTTGCACTGCATAGCCACCATTAGCAATAATACATGCAGCTCGAGCAAGCTGCATAATGGTGCCCATAATTTCATACCCAAAAGACATTACAATAAGTGATGGCCGACTCCACGCGTGGGGTGGATTAACAAATCCTGACCTCTCTCCAGGAAACTGAATTCCGGTCTTTTGACCAAAGCCAAGCCGGAGCAAGTGGTCATAGTATGCTGGACCAAGACGTTTTGCTATTTTTGCAATACCCACGTTACTTGAATAACGCACGACCTCGTTAAAGGGAAGAATATTATTGTGTTCCTTTAGCCGATTTAAAAGAGAAATTGTTGGATTTTCTATCTTTACCCCATCAATAGTGGCAAATCGCCCCTCGCAATCAATCGGTTCATCAAACGCTACTACTTTTTCTTCTAATGCTGCCAATGCGCAAAATGCTTTTAAGACTGAGCCAAACTCATAACATTCGCTTACGGAACGATTTTTCATAGCTTCAAACGCAATATTACCTTTTTTGTTGGGATCAAAAACCGGATAGTTTGCCATAGCCAACACTTCCCCCGTATCTGGATTAAGAACAACAGCAGCCCCAGAAACAGCCTTTAATGAGGTAATTTTTTTTTGTAACTCATAAAAAACTATTTCTTGCAGATGCTTATCAATAGTTAATGAAAGATTTTTTCCGGGTCGGCCAATATCAGTAACCACTCGAGCAAAATAAAGTGCCCCAGAACGAGCATCTCTTTCCAAGCGCATTTCCAGAGGGTCCCCGGTAAGATGCTTAGTAAAATTGAGCTCTATCCCTGCAATACCATTATTATCACTATCAGTTAAACCAACAAGCTGCGAGGCCCCCTGGTATGGATAATATCGTGTAAATTCATCCAAGTAATGAATTGCAGGATCTTCCTGTTTGGCCAAAAATGCTATTTCGGCATCATCCATACGGCGTGACAACCATAAAAAATGTTTCGATGGGTTTTTATTGTATCGCTTCAAAACATCAGGATAATGACGCTTTAACATTTTCAGCGTAGACGATTGTGGCCCTAGGCTACTGGGCACCAAAAAGGCAGAAACCACCCGCCGATTAAAGGCCAGAGGAGTAACCCCAGAGGCATCAAAAATATCACCTCGTGGCGGCATTATTTTTATCTGTACAGCATATTGCTGCTGAGCAAGGAGCTTAAAAAACTGCTTGTGTTTTATCTGTACCACAAAAAGGCGAACTGCAATAACAACAAAGAGGGTACAAAAAAAAACAAAAACCCAAATAACACGAAATCGGTAGTCACGAGCAATCATGAACCCCTCCCCGGTGGGATAACTAAGCCAAATTCTGCCAATACCTGCGCATCAGATGAACTACTATTAATAAAATCAAGAGCGGCATTCTCCGTCGTCCGTATCAGTGTATCAAGTGTTAAATAAACCATGCCCATTTTTTCAGCATCACCCATAATCTGCAGCGGCTGTTTTTGATCATACAATCCTACCATAAGCTCGTTACGTTGCTTCTCAAGGTCCCCGGCAACCTGCTCAAGCCGTTGATGATCATACACTGTTTTGATATACAGATTGTGCTGGTAAATTTTTAAGAAAAGGGCTCCCAACACAAGGAGCACCCATGCATGAGCCGAAAAAAAAGATATTTTGAACATGCCTGTACCATTAGCTAAAAAGGCCGATAATACTTAAAACTATCTATACGTCAGCTGTTTTCCTAGATATTATTGTATTACCTCTATTTAATCGTTAAACCGTACAAGGATCATAATGGAAAAACAACTGTTCACTTTTTTCTTCCCGCTCATAACTTTGTTATTGTTGCCCGGATGTTCACTCTCTGACTTTGGTTACAGTGCTCATAAAGATGTAACGCATGCCTCCTCTCCTGAGGATGCCACCAGGCAACAGGAATCATCAGTACAAATGCTTCACTCCACTGCTGATTTTGATGCGTTAATTACTACCGCTGAAAAACCAGTCGTTGTAAAATTTGGCGCACCATGGTGTGGCGCATGCCAAGAAATGGAACCAATACTCCATCATGCGGCTATACAATCTGCTGGCAAATATATTTTTGCAGAAGTTAATATTGATGAAGTGAAAGAGCTAGCAACAAGATTTAATATCAAAGGCATCCCTCTAACCTGTTTATTCTACAAAGGGCAAGAGGTTGCACCAAATAAACGCTACGTTGGTGTTATAACTGCCTCTGAGCTTCTTTCTTCTATCGATGCATCAATCCGTTAATTCACCTTTTTACCTAGATAAATTATGACGCTATCAATAACTAATACACTCACGCGCCAAGAAGAGCCCTTATCTTTTGACAAAGCACAACCAATCAAATTGTATGTCTGTGGCATAACCCCCTACGACCATGCACACATCGGCCATGGCCGTGTCTATGTCACCTTTGATCTCTTGGTACGATTACTACGCTTTCGCGGCTACACCGTCGACTACATAAGAAACATTACTGATGTTGAAGACAAGCTGATTAATAAGGCTGCAGAACAAGGTGACGCTACAAAATTTATTGCCATCGCAAATCACTTCTACGAACTTTTTGCTCAATCAATGACCAAGCTAAACTGCCTGCCTCCATCATCAGAGCCACGCGTTACTGAGTGCATAGATGAGATCATAACGTTTATTGCAGGCTTAATTGAAAGTAACAATGCCTACCAATCAGGTACAGATGTCTATTTTGATATAGAAAAATTCCCTGACTACGGCAAACTTTCACGACGAGACAGTAAGGCGCTACAAGCAGGCGCCCGCGTTGACATAAATGAAAAAAAACGTAATCCCGGTGATTTTGCCCTATGGAAAGGTGGCAACACAAAAGTTTTTTGGGATAGCCCATGGGGTAAAGGACGCCCAGGATGGCACATTGAATGCTCTGTGATGGCTAAGAAACATTTAGGCGTCACTATCGATATTCACGGTGGAGGGATGGATCTTATTTTCCCCCATCATGAAAACGAACTGGCACAATCTGAAGCTTTGCACACTGCCCCGTTTTCTCGCTACTGGATACACAATGCATTCGT
>JBIIJF010000082.1:0-4484 GCA_044234015.1 Candidatus Babeliales bacterium | reverse complement strand
CGCAAAATGATGTTCTTGTAGTGGCTCCAGTGGTTGTTTTGGTGCCATGATATTTAAATGACAGTGGGTATCAATAAACATAACCTTCCTTTGCTTTTACCATTAATTATGTTAGCTTAACAGCAAAATTCTTTATCGCAAAAAGCTCATTACACGCAGTCAAAAAACAGTCAATAGTGGCCTTAAAATCAGTGTTATTTTTGTACTCGAAAATTCTCGATACAAAAGATGCGGTTTCTACGCAGATCCTGATGCTCTTTTTCTTGACAAACAAATAAACGCTCTTTAAATTTCACATTGAAACTGTATCGAACACAGGCGTAACCATTTGTGGGAGAGAACCATGAACAAAAGTGAACTCATAGCCGCTTTGAGCGAAGAAACCAATTTTAGCAAAAAGGATATTGCTAAAGTACTTTCTTCGTTCACACGTATTGTGGAAAGAACGTTAAAAAAAGGTGGGAAAGTATCCCTGACGGGCTTTGGCACATACTGGCTATCCAAACGTCCTGCTCGTGTTGGTATTAATCCATCAACGAAGCAACGTATCAGCCTGCCAGCCATCAGTGTTCCTCGCTGGAAAGCAGGGAAGCACCTGAAAGAACAATTACGCGCAGCATGATTTCTTTTCTCCGTCGCATGACAAAGCTTTTTGATGTGTTAAGGCCGATCGCATGGTCGGCCTTTTCTATTTTCATCTGTTTTTGCGTCTTCCAACCATTTACTCTGTGGCTTAATCCTACCTACAGCTTGCTGGCCAATCGAGGCCCAGGCAAAATTGCCTTTACACTCATCATTGTTGCCCATCTTTTCATTCTTGCAGCACAACGATCAAAAAAAGAGTGGCAATATTTTTTAAAAACCAATGTTTTGTTTATTACAAAAACACGCTGGCTCGAGCCATTTTTTGCAACATTCACAGCGTTTGCAGCACTCCATGTTTTTATGCTCATGGCATTAACATACACCCCATACACAACAATAAACATCCCATCTGTCTGGACAACCTCAGATGCTCTGCCAGGCATCGGGTTTGGCTTTCTTGCAACCTTCTTTTTAGCCTGGACAGAAGAAGCCATTTTCAGAGGAACAATCATTCCCATTCTTCGCACTGGTGGCCTTAGTCCATTAGCCTCAATTTTGACCAGTGCTGCGATTTTTATGCTCGCGCATGACATCACAGCCCCCTGGCACCTTGTGAGCTCTTCTCTGCCACTTGGGATTGGTTTATTCTTATTGGGTGTTCTGCTTGCCCAACTTTTTATTCTGAGCGACACTTTATATTTAGGAATGGGTGCCCATGCTGGCCTTGTTTTCATTAAAGTTGTGCTTCGCCGCTTGCCATGTATTGCATACAGCAGAACACTACCCTGGTGGCTCCACGTAGATTTGCGACAATCACCACTCGTACACGCTTGCTTCATCATTCTCATTCTGGTCATTTTCTGGCTAAGAAAAGGTGCGTTTTTTGCATCACGAAACAATTCTTGAAACGCCTTAAAAAAACACCTATATTTTTGAACATATAGCACAAAAAATACTACAAAACCTAGGGGATACTACTTCTTTTTTCTGAAAAGACGTATATAATGAAGGAAAAATTATTTCTCGACCAGGCATGAAAGAAACAACAATGTTATTCATCTTGCTTTTTACTCTTTTTTTAGCTGGTACAACAGTCACAATACAAGGAACCTGCCCTCTCCTCGGAGAACAGTATTGCTGCCTTCCACGTGGACACACTGGTAAAAAGACAGTCCGAACGTGCAGCTCTCATGAGAAGATATACAGAAAGCCCTCTGAGATCATCCGTCATTTGCTACAACACCTACGACATAAAGACTCCAGCCTATTCAGAAGGGCAGCCGAGCATCGAAAAACAAAGAAAGATAAAAAAAACAGCTATAGTATATTTATAACGGGGGACTTGTATCCAACGTTCTGTGAGGAGCTGCGCTCCAATTTCCCGGATCGAGTGGTTGAATTGAATAATTTTTTTGAATTCTTTGATGAAAACCGGAGAAGGCCCGACGAAGACGGGACCGGTGACAAAGACGGGTCAAGACGTAGTCAGAAAAAAGCCAAAGTAGAAGAACCCCACTCCAAAGTAGAAGAACCCCACTCCAAAGAAGAAGAACCCCACTCCAAAGAAGAAGAACCCCACTCCAAAGAATCGGAATTCGCCTTCGATCCCCTAGCTCCTAATTGGTATGAGCTCCTTTGTTCTCTCCCTTCTTCAGGCTCGTAAGATTATAGACTACGAACTACTACCTCTGAAAATTCTGCCCGGCCAGCGCAAAGGATTAATCACATCGAAAATGCCCCGTGTTACCCCTGCCCGTACGCGACGGACAGCAGCATCAACAGCATAATCGTAGGCAATATAAAGACCTATGCCTGCCCCGCTCAAAAATATAGTGACTAAAAGAATTTTCAAAACCCCACGAATAAAAATATTCATAATTACTCCCTGATAATAGATGTTACCACAATAGCCTACAGACAGGGGTAAAAACAACTATTCGCCTAAACAGAGGGCACAATGTACCAGCGCTACCTTACTAACTGTATTTTGCCCAAGATTGTTTTGGTCGATATATTAACCACGGTACATACCACAAGCAGTTCTGCTCGTACCACAGGAAGCACCCAATCAAAACGATGCTGCAAAGTAGTTAGATTTTAAAATCTATGAATGGGGCTATAACAATTTGTTATAGCCCCGTTTTTTACGCCTCATCTATTGCAATATCAATACCTTGCAATTCAATTTTCACCGCACCGCCCCACTCATTTTTCATTACGTGAGCAGCCAACGTAAACGGCCGATCTTGAATGTTGTGCAAAAGAGGAATCAGATCTGGGCGATTAAAAAAGATAACCGGCTTAATAATGCCATCGGCAAAAACCATACATTTTACATGTTTATCTTTTAATACCTGCGGCGGCTTTACCAATGAAACCCCACGAATCATAAAGAGTGGCTGGGCATTCTGGTTACCAAACGGCTCAAGTTGATCATGCGCGAACATAAGTTTTTGTGTAATTTCTGGTAGCTGCATTGGAGCATCAATACGAATTTTAGGCACTAAATTTTCTCGGGGCACAGCTAATGCAAGACGTTCATTCAGCCTGGCTTTTAATGCAGGGATATGCTCTTGTTTCAATTTAAGGCCTGCAGCAAACGAATGCCCCCCAAACTGAATAAGTAAATCATTGCAGGCCGTCAGCGCATCAAACATATCAAATTCTGGAATGGAGCGGCATGAGCCTTTTGCCGTACCATCTTTACTCAGGTGAAGAAGTAGGGTTGGGCGCCCGTAGCTATGCATTAACTTACCAGCGACAAGACCAATGACACCAGCTGGCCAGCTATCATCAGCAGTCAAGATTACCCCTTCATTTTCCAGATCAATATCTTTGCGCAGAATACGATTTTCAATTTGCATGTAGATGGAGGCATCCACACGCTTACGCTCTTCGTTAATCTCTTTGAGTACTGCGCCAACTTGTTCAACATCAGAAAACTCCGAGCTGATCATAAATTTTACTGCATCACGCGCGTCGGAAAGTCGGCCCAGTGCGTTAATCTGTGGCGCAATCATAAACCCAATATCAAGTGATGAGTACTCTTCTTTGGTCAGATTACTGTTTTGTGCAAGTACCCGCATGGCATTGCTACGAAAATGATTAATGGTGTGCAAGCCATGGCGCACCCAATAGCGATTTTCTCCCAGTAATGGTACTACGTCGGCCACCGTGCCCAGTAATAAAAGCTCATAAGCCTTTTCTGGCATACGACTAATGCCTGAAAGTTCGTAAATCATACACATCAATTTAAAGGTCACGCCCACGCCTGCTAGATGTTTAAAGGGGTATGGACAGTCATTTTGGTGAGGATTAATGATGCAGAGAGCCGGCGGCACATGGTCATGCGGACGGTGGTGGTCAGTAATAATCAGGTCAACCCCCAAATTTTGAGCCTCTTCTGCTGCTGGAAACGCAGTTGTCCCATTGTCTACCGTAATAATTAAACTATAGCCATTTGCATGCGCTCGCTTGACAGCCTTGGGCGTTAAGCCATAACCATCAGTTTCGCGGTTGGGCAAATAAAAATTAATATTTGCGCCCAACGGCAGCAGACAAATGAGTGCCATAGACGCCGACGTTACACCATCAACATCGTAATCACCAAAAATGAGAATCTTTTCTTTGTATTTAATCGCCCGCAAAATACGCTCGGCAGCAATCTTCATGCCTTTGAACAGGCTTGCATGCGGCACATCTTGCTCGTATGAGGTGAAGAGAAATGAGCTAATAGCATCATCTGCAAGATACCCACGTGATGCAAGAACGTTCGCAATCGGAAAAGCCAAGCTGTGTTTGTAGGCTATGCTTCGCACACGCTCTTCATCCACTGCTGGCAAAAGCCACCGATACCGAACCCCATCAACATGTGTTTTTTGAGGTTGAACAGCTGGGGC
>JBIIJF010000081.1:0-4500 GCA_044234015.1 Candidatus Babeliales bacterium | reverse complement strand
TCCTCATTTGCTTTTTCCTATCGTTACGCAGCCGCATCGCGCAAGCACCGTACTTGCCTGGGTAGCGCATGAGATGGAACGTCGCTACACGGCCATGGCGGCCCTGGGTGTGCGGAACATGCAAGAGTACTGCAAAGCTGGGCATGCGATGCCGTTTATTGTGGTTATCATCGATGAGCTTGCAGATTTGATGATGGTTGCTGGCAAAGATGTTGAGATGCACATTGTGCGGATTGCGCAGATGGCCCGGGCTGCTGGTATTCACCTGATCGTTGCAACGCAGCGTCCATCCGTTGATGTCATGACTGGCCTCATCAAGGCAAACTTTCCAAGTCGGATTGCGTTTCGCGTCTCTTCTAAAATTGATTCGCGTACTATTTTGGATGCACAAGGCGCAGAAAAATTACTCGGCAAAGGTGATCTTCTCTTCATGCAAGGGTCATCACCAGACTTGCGTCGCGCTCACTGCCCATACGTTGCTGACCAAGAGGTTGAGCGCGTTGCTGCATTTTTACGCGCGCAGCGTAAGGTTGAGTATGTGGTGATTGACGAATCAACGGTCAAGGGAGCATTGCAGCAAGAGCAGTTTGAAGATGGGCTGTACGGTCAAGTGTGTGACTATGTACGTGGCCTTGATGAAATTTCTATCTCAATGTTGCAACGGCAGTACCGTATTGGTTTTAATCGTTCTGCACGGTTGATTGAAAAGTTAGAATTAGACGGTCTGGTTGCCCCAGCGCAGGGCAGTAAGCCACGCAAGGTAAGGCACTAGTTGACAATTGTGCCAAAAACTTTACCTTTTTGCACGATGACATTGGTGAACTAAGAAACAAGGATTGGCATGCAATTAAGCAAATCATTTTTAACAAAAGCGCTTCCTAGCGCTTGGTACTATTATGGGCATGAACCGTATCAGGCTCAGAATGATGATTTGTGGGATAAGTTTTATCAGCAAACAGATGTGACGGTGGCTCTTGATAGCCGAGCTCTTGAAGCAGGGGAATTTTTTATTGCGCTCAAAGGTGCGCGTGCTGATGGCCACGTATTCTTAGAAGATGTTCTTCTACAAGGTGCTTGCGGCGCATTAATTGCTGCTGATCGCATTGATTTGTTACTTCACCTGGATAAAAATTTGGTTGCGGGCAAGCTTTTTGTTGTTGTGCAAGATACGCGTGAAGCGTTTATTGCGCTAGCAAAAACGCGCCGTGCAGAGATTACTTGTCCGGTTGTTGGTATTACCGGCTCTGTTGGTAAAACAACCACCAAAGAGATGCTCAGGACTATTTTGGAAGTTGCTGGCATACCAGCCTTTGTTTCGTTCAAAAATTACAATACTGATCTTGGGATTTGTTATAACCTTCTCCGTGTGCCATCTGGCGTGCAGGCAGTGGTCCTTGAAATGGGCATTAATGGTCAGGGTGAGATGGCAGTTCTTGCAGACATTGCACGGCCGTCACTTGCGGTTATCACTTTGCTTGGGCATGCGCATGTTGGCCACTTGGGTGGTACGATTGCAGGTGTTGCCCATGAAAAAAGACAGATATTTTCTTGCTTTGGGGCAAATGGTGTTGGGATTATCAATGGAGATCAACCATTGCTTGCAAATACACATTACCCTCATCCAGTGGCGCGCTTTGGATTTAAGACAAAAAATCATGTACAGGCACGCAAGGTGCAGGTGCTCGCTGGTGATAAAGAGCATACCTTTACAACACAATTTACCCTCAAATGGTATGACCAAAAAGCAACGGTAAATCTCGTGGGTAATCACGGCGGCAGCCTGAATAATGCCTTGGCTGCAGCAACAGCTGCATACTTTTTGCAGGTGCCATTTGCAGCGGTGGTGGAGGGTCTTGAAAAATATGAATCATTTGAAAATCGCTTTGAGCTGAAAAAACTCAAGCAAGATCGTGGCATGCTTTTGAGTGATTGCTACAACGCCAATCCAGAAAATATGAAAGCAGCACTGGCGGCTTTCTCGCAGCTTAAAACTGCTGGTCAAAAGGTTGTTGTGCTTGGCGAGATGTTTGAGCTTGGTGATCGCCAAGATTATTGGCACCGTCAGGTGAGCAGAGCACTAGCTAAAATTACAGATCTACACATGCTGATTGCTGTTGGCAAGCGTGCTGCGTTGTATGCAAAAATGTTGCCACATGCTGTGCGCGTTCATGTGGTTGATGATTGGCAGGAGGCTAGTTCTATTTTTAAAGATCAGTATGATGCAAAACAGCTCCTTGTTTTAGTCAAGGGTGGTCGTAGTTTGCGTTTGGAAAATATGGTGGAACAATTGACTGAATAAGATGATCGGACACCCTTCGCAAAATTCTTGTGCCCTTGCCGAAAAAAGAGTAGGGTGATGAAATAAAAGAAAAGGAGAAGGCATGCGTCCGATATTTTTACACGAGCTTGATAGTCATGAGGGGCAGCTTGTCTCTCGGCTCTTGGATCTACCACATAAAATTTTATCGTATGATGATCTAGATGGTATTCAGCAGCTTGTTCTGTATGAACTAGCGCACGATGAATCATTCGGTTTGAGTAAGGCAAGCTACCTGGTTGATAATCCAGAATTCAACTGTCTCAAAGGGGTTGCTGGTTACGATAAAAATGAATGTGCGAGCGCTGGCAAAAATCCCTGGGAAGACCCAAAAAGTTTTATTGATTCGATGAAGCAAGGTAAATTTCATCAGCAAATTTCATCATTCATGCACAGCAGCTTGGCACGTAACGGCCAGGCAGATTTTGAAACAGATGCGATTGCGCAGCTGGGCAAAAAGATTGGCATGGAAAATTCTTCTTTCGTGACCTGGCCAATGCGCCATGGTAATCACGGCATTTTACTTTTTGAAGAGGGCGAATTACCGCAAGAGCGTCGCAGAGAGTTGTTGCAGCATTTTGTTGCTTTGCTCGGCCTTTGTTAGACCCGTTAGTTTTGCGGTGTTTGTTATTACCCCATACATTCTGCTCGCAACAGATGTCTGTTGCTTGAGTGGCATGAAACTATGCATGCGCAACCGTGGTTGTTGTTGATAGAACAGCAACCAGGTGTGTGCATCTTCTTCTTCTACCGTCACCCCAATCCCACATTCTAGGTGCCACTTCATGTTCGTTGTGGTTGCTGCTTTGGCATAATCGGTGATGATTATTTTTTCATTGTGTATGGTGCATGTTCTGTGCATCATGACCCCATTGTACTCATACGTTTGGCTGAGTGTCTCATTCTCATCTATTACTGGCTGAGGGCTGCAGGTTGCTCGCGACATCTGAAATAGATCGCCTGATGGCATGTGCTGAAGTGCGTTTATTGGACGCAACACATTGTGTGCCTCGCCTGAGCGCAACTGGTTCCGCCAGGCAGGGTGTGCTGTGTACAGGTACGTGCCTGGATCAATTAGGAATGGGATGCCATCAACAGAGAGGGTGATGGCAAGGGCATCGTCGTGAAAGTGGCCAGATGGTTGCTGTGGCTGATAGGTTGCATGACGCATGGCCAGATGCAGGCGTGGTGTGCGGAGTATTGAGATGCCAAAGTATGGATAGATTATAGGTGTGATTTCTGGCACAGATGAAGGTGGGCATGGTTCTTGCGGGGGCAAAATACTGCCACTGTCGTTATCGCCAATTAAAATGAGGTTGCCGCCATGGTCTGTGCAGTCTGCTAAAAATTGATGCATGCGATGTTGCGCTTCCAGCAGTGTTGCTGTGATTGGAAGGTTATGCTGATCTGCGCAGGTGATGGCAAGGTCAACCATTTCAGTCACCAGCCGATGGTAGGCGGTAGAACCTTCGTAGTCAGTGCCGTCGGGCAAGAGCTGATTTTCAAGGCCATCTAAAAACCACTGCCAAGCACGGTGACGGTTCCGATAGTATTTTTTTATGTTTAAATTGCAGCACAGGTAGAGGTAGCCCAGGAGATCGGCAAGGTAGTGGTTGTTTGGTCTATCGGAAACTTCCCAGCAGTGCTCAATGAACAGGGCATGGTAGGCAAGCAGATCCATGATGGCAGTCGTTTCGTTGGGAGTTAAACTGTTTTTGTGCTGCTGCAGTGCGGTGATGATGTTGATGGCACGAATCGCGACCTCCATTGGGTTGAGCCAGTTAACACCGTAGGGGAATGGATTGTGCTGCATCCAGCGTGCAAGGATGCTCACAAAGACCTCGCATGGTTGTTTTTGGAGGCAGTGCATGCGGGAGAGCTCCCAAGGGACTTTGATATCCGCCTGGCGGGGCTGCATAAGATCTGTAGGTATGTTGGTTGGGATAGTGACGTTAGCAAAAAAACTTGTGCGCCAGTCTGAGGGGCTTGAGGGTATAAAAAAATCAGTGTGCCAATCAATCGCATCTAGCGTTGCAAAGGTGTGCGGGCCAAAGCCCAAAATGGTGACGGTGAGTGGGGTGTTGACGCTTTGTTTAAGCCCCGTGAACTGGTGCTGCTTGTTGCACCAATGAGCAATAAATTTCTTTTTTACCGCCCGAGCGTAGAGCAGTTTGCTTGCTTGC
>JBIIJF010000005.1:0-14479 GCA_044234015.1 Candidatus Babeliales bacterium | reverse complement strand
TTTTAAGGACCCTAGAAACAGAGCTTGAGTATGCAGTAAAAAAGGGATCAGTCTCTGTTTGTAGATATTTGATTGAAGAATGTGGCGTTGACGTTAATGCAGACCTTGGATTTTTGCATATGGCGATTGAAAATAATAGCGTTGCGATAATTAAGCTGTTGTTGACTCATGGGGCTAATCCGAACATTCTGAGTGCAGGATTGGCTGGTGAGACGCCGCTTGCCGAGGTGCTTCTCTCTCACACATTGAATAAATTTCAAAAATATAAACTTCTTAAGATTTTGTTGGATAGTGGTGCCGATGTGAATCGGGCTTCTGCGTTTGGGGATACGGCTCTTTATTATGCAGCCTATACCGGGAATATTACTTGTGTGAAATTACTACTAGAACGTGGTGCTAATCCTAATGCGAGGGGTTTTTGTGAAAAACCTATGCTTGGTCTTGTAATTGAATCTGCTTATCCTCTGGCTGATTGCGAAATCATTAAGCTTCTTTTGGAGCATGGTGCTGATGTGAATTCTATAGATTTACAGGGCATAACTCCTCTCATGCATGCGGCATGGCGAGCGTCTGTAGATGTTATTCAACTTTTATTAGAACGTGGTGCTGATAGTACTATCAAAGATAACTATGGCCGAACCGCTCTTACCGTAGCCATTGAAAAGCATAGTGATACAAGGGATAATACAGAAATTATAGCGATGCTGCAGAATTGTGGTGCTGTTAAACGAGTTTCGGTACAAAAATCATCTGAAGCCGCTGTTTCGGAGATATCTACGGTAGGGATAGGCTCAGTGAACCCTGTTGCAAAAACAACAATATCACTACGGATTGTAATGGCTGTGAAGTCAGTATTGCAAAAACTGCGTTGGTGGTAAAAGCAACCAATCGCGTTCAAGAAAAAGTAAAAAAAGAACAAGGGGCCGGCAAAAAACCGGCCCCTTGTTCTTGAAATCAATTAATAAGGCGATACCCCTTAAATCATTGCCAAAAGCAAAGATAAAATAGACATCAGCTTGATGAGGATGTTGAGTGATGGACCTGAGGTATCTTTGAATGGATCTCCAACGGTATCACCAACGACTGCGGCTTTGTGCGCAGCTGATCCTTTGCCGCCGTGATGGCCAGCTTCGATATATTTTTTAGCATTATCCCATGCCCCACCAGTGTTTGCCATTGCAAGTGCAAGCAAAGAGCCAGTTAGGGTTGCACCAGCGAGAAAGCCACCAAGAGCCATGTTGCCGTTTGAGCCCATTGCGATAAAACCAAATTTGATAATGATTGGCATTGCAATGGTAATGATTCCAGGCAGCAGCATCTCTTTGAGTGCTGCCTTGGTGCTGATGTTGATGCACTGAGCATAATCTGCTTCTGCAGTCCCTTCCATCAAGCCTGGAATTTCTTTAAATTGACGGCGAACTTCAAGTACCATCTTCCATGCCGCGCGGCTTACCGAGCGCATGGTGAAAGCAGAGAGCAAGAATGGCATGCAGCCACCAATAAAGAATCCAGTGATGACCAGAGGGTCAATGAGGTCAAGGTGCGGAATCTTTGCCTCAAGGCAGTATGCAACAAACAGTGCCAATGATGCAAACACCGCTGAACCAATTGCAAAGCCTTTGCCAAGAGCTGCAGTTGTGTTGCCAAGAGCATCAAGTTTATCGGTAATTTTACGCACCTCTGGACCGAAGCCAGACATTTCTGAAATACCGCCAGCGTTGTCTGCGATTGGGCCGTAAGCGTCAACAGACATGGTGATGCCCACGGTTGCAAGCATAGAAACTGCTGCAAGAGCAACGCCGAATACCCCACCAAAGAATGCGTATGCAAAGTATACAATCATCGCGATGGAGCACACAGGGAATACAACAGACTCAAATCCAATAGATAAACCGTAGATCAAATTAGTGCCAGCACCAGTGTTTGAAACTTCAGCAAGGCGCTCGATTGGGGCACCACTAGTGTAGTAATCGGTAACGACGCCAATGATCACGCCTGCAAAGGCACCCAGGGCAATAGAGCCGAATAGCTCGAGGTTAATGCCCATGTGAGCCAAGTACAAGTATGAGCCACCAATGAACACAGCGATGGCCATGTAGGTTGCACGCTGTAGGAGTTTGGTAACATCGCCAGGCATAATAAATGCTGTAAAATAACCAATGAAAGATGAGAGCAAGCCAACGGCACAGAGCATAATTGGCAGGGTGATGTAATCAATTTGACCAGGGAACTGACTAATACCAAGAGCAATTGCACCAACCACTGAGCCAACATAGGATTCAAAAATATCTGCGCCCATCCCCGCGGTGTCGCCTACGCAATCACCAACATTGTCTGCGATAACGGCAGGGTTACGTGGATCATCTTCTGGGATGCCCATTTCTACCTTGCCCACCAGGTCAGCACCAACGTCAGCTGCCTTGGTGTAGATGCCGCCACCCACACGAGCAAAAAGAGCAATTGAGCTAGCGCCAAAAGCGTAGCAGGTAATAATTTGTAGGAATGATACATCATTTGCGAAAAGGTAGAATAGTGCGCCAAGGCCGAATAGGCCTAAGCTTGCAACCACAAACCCCATCACGGAGCCACCCATCAATGCGGTGAAGAATGCTGCACGTTCGCCGCTATTTTTTGCAGCTATGGTTGTTGCTTCGTTTGCACGTGTTGCGGCCTTCATGCCAATATAGCCAGCAAGCATTGAGGAGAACGCGCCAAAAGCATACGCTGTTGCGCAGACGCCGTTAAATACAAACGTTAATACGGCGCAAGCAAAAACGATTACGAATGCCAGTACGCTGTACTCTTGGCGCAAGAAAGTCATAGCCCCAAGTCGGATGAGTGCTGCAATGTGCGCTGATCGCTTATCTGTATTTTTACGGCAAGCAATTTTTTTGTAGGTGAATAGGGTGAACAACATCCCTAATAGCGAAATACCGCTATAGACGGCTAAATGGCCTAACGAATTCATAAAGAAACCTCGTAATCAGTAAGAAACTAGACGATATTTTTCAAACATTAGGCTACAAGTCTAAAACAGCCACTCTTTTTGTAAAGTAATCACCGTAATCTAGTACAATGAGAAAGAAAAAGGCAGGCTAGTTACCCTGTTTGTTTCTGGGAGAATAGCAAATAAAAAATACGGTTACGTGGAGGTAGGGATGAAGCTCATTGCGCAGATTTTTTTGGTTGGTTTGGTTACCTGTGTTATGGATTCTGTTGTTGCAGGAGAAGAGCGTTTTTCCAAGAAAAATCAGCATTGGATTGAAATGCGGGAGATCCCCTCTCAGCGAATGCGCGTAAAGCAGATTGCAGGGCGGCTTGTGGTCCCAGCTGATGTTTTCATAGATGAACCGCTGGCGATTTCTATTGCTGGGGCAATGCTTGAAACTGGCTATCGGCCAAATAGTGATGGTAATTATGAGATCACCGTGCCGATTATCATGCGTGTTCTTTCGCAGGCAAAAGAGCGGTTGCTGAATGTTGATGTTTCAGAAACGCTCGCAGAGTCTAAAGAGCAGCACCATATTTTTTGTTCTGCAAAAGACCTTTTGTCAGCTTTTTTTACGGAGTACTGGCGACCGTACCACAAGGAAAAACAGCAGGCATGGCAGGCTTTTTTTGAAGATGGGGTAGTGCTGTCTAAAGACAGAGTGGTTGAGAAACTTCATGCAGAGAGCAATCCTCGTGTGAGAATTTTTATGCAACTGCTATGGCATAAAAAATTCTGGCATCATGGTTCCTTGGGTAGTCTTGAGCTTGCCAAGATTATTACCTACAGGGGCGAGTCGCATCTGCGGCATGGTAATGTTTCAAAGCGATTGCTTCTTAATTTTGACTGTTTACGCGGTCGCCCAGATGTTGCGGTTTTAGCCCAGCAGATTATTGATTGTGCTCTCATCGTGTATTCCGAGGTTGAAGTTTTATGGCTTTGCCATTTAGGGGAAATGAGTAGTTTGCGTATTGTTGCCCCTCTTCTTCAGAGGCTAGTTATTGTTGGCAGCAATAGCATAGCCTCTTTGGCTGGGTCGTGTTTGCCCAGTTTGTTAAATTGTGATGTTAACAAGACTGGGGTTGTGTCTGTTAAAGATTTTTATACCCCAAGTATGCGGCAGTCTGCAAGAAAAGAGCTTGAGCATGCAGTGGCATGTAATAAAAGACGGATTGTGGCTGACGCGCGTTGACGAGTGATTGGCCAAATCCTTGTGTTATAACCTAACTTAAAAGTATATTTTAGGCTTTCTTGTTTCATCGAGACGTTTTATTTTCTTGGCAAAATGACTCCTGGGAATAATATCAATTTTAATTTTTGCACGGAAATTTCGATGAAATAAATAAAAATATAATCCGTTCTTTCATTTCGTTGGGTATTATTGTTGGCAAACGATAACCTGCTTAGGGTTTGGTCATATGCTATGCCGCCCTGATAAAAATCTTAAAATTGAGTACGCAGAAGATGCTCTTGGTATTAAAAATACAATTGATGGGTTTGATCTAAAGATAGCATCAGAAATTCATAAAAACCTCATCTGCAAGTCCTACTAGGAGCCTAGGAAAGAGTCTCAGGGCAGTTTTCGTTAGAAATATTTAGATAAAATTATTAACGGGAAGTAGAGGTTATGGAATTTAAAATGAGTATGGTAATTGGTGTATTGCTCTGGCTTGCTACTCCAATGGCCCTGGCCGCGGATCCACTGATGAGCGATACTGAACGATTACACAGACAGCGGCAACAAGCTGCCAAGGATTTTAAAGAAGAAGTTGATAAAGTTCTCAAGAGTCTGTGTATTAATTCTCATGTTCTGGCAGCAGCTAGCGATAAGATTGGCTATGATTTTGGCTTGGATTTGCCGGTATGGCGAAAAATTGCCAAGACGATTGTGCGAGTTAAGATTGGGCGTGCACATAATGCTCTTGCGTGTAAAAATATTGTCTGCAAATCGCAAGATGTGCCTACGCATTACGAGGTTACCGAGAAGATTGTTGATGAGGCTTATGTACGGTATCTATTTAAAATGAATCACTGTGCAGGTGATTCTATAGTTGCGTGTTTTAAAGCACTTAATTATGCTTTTAATTCGTATAATTCGTTCAGTAATAGACTTGACCGATTATTCAATGTATGTAGAAAAAAAGACAGATGAAGAGATCATGAAATGGATATAAATCATAATTATTTTTTTAAACAACACATACTTTCAGTCGCTAAGAAAATAGGCTTTCTTGTTTGCCTTTCCTGGCTGTATGCCGCATGTTCGCAATGCGTTGTTTGGATTCCATTTTTACCAGTTCCGGTAAGTTTGCAGCCAGCACCGCTCTTTTTGGCAGTCCTTGCCCTTGGTTGGCCAGGGGTTCAAGCGTATGGCGTGTATCTTTTGCAGGGCGCCTTTGGCGCTCCGGTGTTTGCTGGTATGCACGGGGGGTTGGTGCGGTTGTTTGGTCCTACAGGTGGTTATCTGTTTGGTTTTTTGTGCAGTATGATTTTGCTTGCCATGCTACGTGATGTTTTGGTGAAGCGTCGTTGGATGTTGATGCCCGTGCTTTTGCTGGCAACGATTATCACGTTTGTTTTTGGGCTTGCACAACTCAGCTTTTTTGTTCCCATGAAGCATCTGTTTACTGCCGGCTTGTGGCCATTCTTGGTTGGTGATTTAATTATTAAGCCGTTAACTATTTGTATTTTTTGGTACGGATCTTTGGTTATTAAAAAACGATTCCATGCTCTTTTCAATAGGCTTTTTCACTAATACGGGATTTATTGGGGCTTGCTTTCGTCTCGCGCTTTGTTATGTTCGAAGTGCTTGTTTTCTAACAGCACAGAGAGGAAGAGAGAATGGAACGTCCAGTTGTCATTGTGGTTGGAACAAGGCCAGATGCTATCAAGCTGCTGCCCATCTATGCTGCCCTCAAAAAACAAAAAATTCCTACAATTCTCTGTGCTACTAATCAGCATACGCATATGTTGGAGCAGGTTCTCTCGCTCTTTGGTGTTGTTCCAGACATCTCTTGTAATGTTATGGTTGATGGACAGTCGCTTACGCATGTGACTGCCTCTGTCCTCGCTTCGCTACAAAAAATGCTCAAAGACTGTAGCCCTGCCCTTGTCATGGTTCAGGGTGATACAGCAACGGCTCTTGCGGCCGCGCTTGCTGCTTTTTTCCACAAAATTCCTATAGCTCACATTGAAGCAGGTTTGCGCACCTATCACAAAGAATCACCATTTCCGGAAGAGATAAACCGTACTCTTATTGGCAAGTTGGCAGATTATCATTTTGCAGCAACTCCACTGAATGTTGCGGCTGTGCTCCGTGATGGTGCAGTTTCTGACCGCGTCTTTTGTGTTGGCAATACCGTTATTGATGCCGTGCGCCATGTACAGGAAGCACACAGAAATGGCTCTCTGCAAGTATCAGTTGAAATTACTCAGTTGCTGAAAGTTGCACTGAAACAAGGTAAAAAAATAGTGCTGGTTACTACGCATCGTCGTGAGTCATTTGGTCAGGGGCTGCGTGATATTTTAGCAGCAGTAAAACATTTGGCAGATACCCACAGCGATTATCTATTTATTCTTCCTATGCACCTAAACCCCTTTGTACGATTGGCTATTGATTACGCAGGTGTGCGTAACCATCCAGGCATCGTATGTCTTGAGCCGCTTGATTACCACGAATTTATTCTTGTGCTTGAAGCGGCAGCATGGGTAATGACAGACTCCGGTGGCGTGCAGGAGGAGGCACTCTTTTTAGGTAAAAAAGTATTAGTTCTGCGTGACTACACTGAGCGTGTGGAGCTTCTCTGGCAAGGGATGGGAGTGCTGAGCGGAACAAACTTTAGTGATATTATTGCGGCCTCACAGCGCCTTATGGTTGATGGGGTATCGGTTGCTACGCCATGTTATGCCTACGGAGATGGGCATAGCGCTAATCGGATTGTTTCGATAGTGCAGCATGTACTTGCCCGATAAAATTTTTAGTATTTTTTGATAGGAGAAAACCACATGAAGCGTATTTCTGTTTTGGGACTTGGTTACATTGGACTTCCTACTGCCATCATTGCAGCCCAATCGGGGTATGACGTTTGTGGTTTTGATACAGATCTTGAAAAAGTAAAACAGATTAACAGTGGTAATCCGGTTATTTTTGAACCAGAAATTAGCGAACGACTGTGGAAAGTTTTGCAGAGTGGTTTTTTTAAAGCTCATGCAGAGCTCCAGTACGCAGATGCTTTTGTGATTGCTGTTCCAACACCCTTCAAAGAAAATAATCATGCCGACGTTTCGTACGTTTTTAGTGCGGCAGCATCTATCGCAAAGCGGTTAATGCCCGGCAATTTAATTATCATTGAGTCAACAGTGCCGGTAGGGACAACAGAAAAAGTTGCACAGTATCTTGAAGAACACTCGGGGCTTAAGCTTGGCATCGATTTTTTCGTTTCTTATGCGCCAGAGCGCGTTCTGCCGGGCCATATATTTAGAGAAATTGTGGAAAATGAGCGCACCATCGGTGGTGTTTGCCAGCAAGCATCACAGCTTGCCCAACTTTTTTACAGCAAATTTGTCCGAGGTTTTGTTCATATCACCGATGATAAATCTGCAGAGATGATTAAGTTGGTAGAAAATGCGAATCGCGATGTGCAGATTGCTTTTGCCAACCAGGTTGCCGCTATGTGCCAACAGGCAAACGTTGATCCATACCATGTGATTGCGCTTGCTAACCGCCATCCACGCGTTAAAATTCTTAATCCAACATGCGGGGTTGGTGGTCACTGCATAGCGGTTGATCCATTCTTTTTAATTGAGACATTCCCTGAGCATACGGCGCTGCTGCAAGCCGCCCGTATTATTAATGATGCTAAACCAGGCACGGTTTTTAAAAATATCATGGCACGGGTTGAAGAGCTTGCCGTACGGAACATTAAGCGGCCAAAAGTATTTGTTATGGGATTGGCATTTAAGCCAGATGTCGATGATATTCGCCAGTCGCCTGCGCTTCAGATCGCTGAGGCATTACGTGATCAAAAAGATCGTTTGGATTTACAAGTTTATGACCACAACGTTCCCTTGGTGACCATTCAACAGCGCCATTTTGAAACTGCATCTGATGTATGGCGAGGCATTGAGTGGGCTGATGTGATTGCAATTCTTGTCAAACACAAAGAATTTTTATTGATGCAACAAGATGTCTTTGGGGAAAAAATTGTTATTGATACGTGTGGATTATTTCACGACATTAAAGCTAAGCAGTCGCATGCAGTGCTCGAAGGTGCTATGAAATCTGACCCACTCTTTTGGAAAACACTTACGATGAAAGATGCTGCATGAAGCAGGTTTTTTTACATAAAGGAAACATTGCTGTTCATGATGTTGCTACGCCATTGATGGATGACCACAGTGTTTTGGTGCGTGTTCATTATTCATACATCAGCAGTGGTACAGAAGGTGCAACCGTTGCAGCGTCGCACCATTCCGTGGTGAAAAAATTCGCCAGTAATGTCAGTGCGAATACCGGCAAAATTATGGGTGCCATCAAAGAGCATGGCATGGCAAGCACGCTTGCTCTGATGCAAGAGAAAATACACAAACAACTGCCACTTGGGTACTCATGTTCTGGAGAAGTGCTTGCCGTTGGCTCTCGTGTTGAAGGTATTTATCGTGGTGATTATGTAGTTTGCGCTGGTGCTGGTTTTGCTCACCATGCGGAGCTTGTGGTTGTGCCAAAACAGCTTTTGGTAGTAGTGAAAGATAAAACAAAATTAAAACAAGCAAGCATAACAACGATTGGTGCGATTGCACTCCAAGGGGTGCGGCGAGCACAGCTTGAGCTTGGCAATACGGTTTTTGTGGTAGGACTTGGGCTTATTGGACAGCTAACAGTTCAGCTTGCAAAGCGCGCCGGGTGCATTGTTTATGGTGTTGATATTCGTCAAGATCGCATTGAGTTAGCAAGGCAATGCGGGGCTGATGTTTGTTTGAATCCCCTAACAGACGATGTTATTCGTGAAGTTCTCTTTGCAACAGGTCACCATGGAGTTGATGCAACTATTATTACTGCAGCCTCTGAGACGGGGCACTTGCTGCAACAGGGAATGCATTGCACCAGGCGCAAGGGTAAGGTTGTCCTTGTTGGGGATGTAAAATTAGAATTTGACCGCGAGCCTTTTTATTCGAAAGAGATTGATCTCTTGATCTCATGTTCTTATGGACCAGGGCGGTATGACGCGTCGTACGAGCGCGAGGGAAAGGATTATCCGTACGCGTATGTTCGCTGGACAGAACAACGCAATATGGCGCATGTCCTCAGTATGATCGAGTCTGGTAGTTTGGCGATTGACCCGCTGATTACGAGTGAATATCCCCTGCATAACGCGTCTGTTGGTTATGCCCACCTACAAAGAACTGGTGCGCTTGGTATTGTGCTTAAATACAATACCGCTATGCCCTTGATTGATGAACACCATGAGGCTGCTACGACCGTTAAAAATTTTAAGCCGGTCAAGGGGACTGTTGCTGTTGCCATGGTCGGGGCTGGTGGGTTTGCTAAAGTAAAATTACTGCCATTGCTCGCAGGGATGCCACTTGTTAAAATTCATTCTATTATTGATGCCGATGCAGCAAATGCCTTAACTATTGCTAAGCAGTATCAGGCACAGCGCATTGGTTCCGATGTGCGTAGAGTTGCTTCTGATGATGATGTGCAGGCAGTTGTTATTGCAACGCCCCATGCGAAACATATATCTCAGGTGCTCACTTGTTTGAAAGCAGGTAAAGCGGTTTTGGTAGAAAAGCCACTGGCTGTGACATTTGAACAACTCAATACTATTAGATTATTTTTGCAGCAAAACCCATCGGCTCGTCTTGCTGTCGATTTTAATCGGTCGTACGCAGCTTTTATACAGGACATAAAGAGAGTTGTTGATAGTCGTTGTAATCCTCTGCTCCTGACGTATCGTATGAATGGGAATTATTTACCTAAAGATCATTGGATCCAAACAGAAGAGCATCGTGGGCGCATCGTTGGTGAGGCATGCCACATTTTTGAACTGTTCTGTTTTTTGACGGGGGCAGAGCCCGTTACCATTCAGGTTGCTCCATTACGTTACCATTCATCTGATATGCCAATTACAGATAACCTTATGGCGACAATTACCTTCAATGATGGCTCTGTTTGTAGCTTGCTCTACACCGCTCTTGGACATATTGGTGTTGGCAAAGAATATATGGAAATATATTTTGATGGCAAAACAATTGTTCTTGATGATTACAAAGAGCTTAAGGGCTTTGGCTTGCCAACAAGCTTCAACAAGCGTTCAGCCAAGCAGGACAAGGGGCATGATGAGCTCTTCAGCCAATTTTTTATTAATTTAGCTGAAAAAAATGGTCTTCAGCAACCCATACATCGTGCACTCCTAGCAACAGAAATTTCTCTTTTGGTTGATAAACTGGCTCGCCAGGGTGGTGGGGTTGAGACAATCAGCCGCTAGATACGCTTAAATTTTTTCTCGAGCTCTGTCTTTGTGATGCTCCAAAGTGTTGGGCGGCCGTGGACGCAAATAAATCTGTTATCGACTTGCATAAGGTTATCGATAAGTGCCTTCATTTCTTCTAATGCGAGGGTATGACCAGCGCGCACCGCTGCTTTGCAGGCCATATGGCTGTGCATGTGTTCATTAAATTTATTATCAAAAGAAGCACGATCAAGGCTCCCGTGTTCAACAATAAAATGTGCAGCATCGGTTAGTAGCTCGGCTAGTGATGGGCCGCGCAGTTGTGGTGGCGCAGTCCTGACGGCAACCTCGTGTGTGCCAAGAGCATCAAAAATAATCCCCTGAGAGCTGAAAAATGTTTGTGCTGTTAACAGGTGCTGGACCAGGGTTGGGTTTAGGGTAATGACCTCAGGAAACAGAAGTTGTATGCCATGTGCCTCATCAAAATAATGTTTTCTGTGCTCATACAAAATTCGTTCATGCGCTGCGTGCTGGTCAACAATAATAAGTTCATTGTTGTGTGAACATACAATATAGGTTTGCATTATTTGACCCAAGATCTGATACATTGGCATTTCAGTTTTGGAAATTTCTACTACTGGTGGCACAACTACTTGTGGCGTGTGTGTGGTTTGCTGCACGGTGATCGGCGGGAAAGCTGGCTCAAAGCTAAATGATTCAAGTGGTACAAAGGGGGCCATCGGAGGTAGTTGCTGTGAGGGTTTTTGCAGTGTTGCTGCTGGCCATGGATTATGCGTTGCTGAAGATTGTGGCGCATATTTTGGGTGCATTAATACGTTTTCCGGCGTGGTAAATCGCACACTAACTTGGCCACTGAGAGCTGCTTTAGTTGCATTAGTGATGGCGGTAGTTATGAGTCCTGGCTTACTAAATCTGACTTCTTCTTTTTTGGGGTGAATGTTAACGTCAATTTCTGCTTGGTTAAGGGTAAAAAAAAGAATGCCGGCAGGGTGGCGGCCATCAGGTAATACGCCCAAATATCCTTTGAACAAAGCTTTACTCAGCTCACTATTCTTGATCCAGCGTTTGTTTACAAAAAAGTACTGATGTGTTTTGCCATAGCGCCAAAACTGTTGATTTGAAATAAAACCTGTGATGCTGATTCCTGTGCGGTCATCGCTATGGTTAATCGGTATAAGTGCTTGTGATACGTCAGTGCCCCAGGCCTGTGCAGAACGATCGCGTGCAGATGCAACTGGTGGCGCGTTAAAAACCAGCTTTTCATTATGGTAGAGCTTGAAGTGTATATTAGTATGACTAAAACAGAAAGCATCAATTACTTGTTGGATGGCATGCCATTCTGTTTCATCTTGTTTTAAAAATTTTTTGCGTGCAGGCATGTTGTAAAAAAGATCATCAATAACAATCTCTGTTCCCACGGGGCAACCGATTGCTTGCTCGTGGAGGAGCCGGTCTTCCGTGTAGCTGACAGCTGTGCCAATCTGATCGCAAGCCTGTTTAGTTTTGATGCTGACAGTGCTTACTGCCGCAATGCTTGCCATTGCCTCGCCACGAAAACCATAAGTGGCAATTGTTTCAAGGTCGTCAACGGAGGTTATTTTACTTGTTGCGTGAGACTGAAAGCAGAGTTTTGCGTCGATAGCATCCATACCACAACCATTGTCGATGATACGAATTTGCTCTTTGCCTGCTTGTTTGATGTGTAGGGTTATTGTTGTTGCACCCGCATCAATAGCATTTTCAATAAGCTCTTTAACGATGTGTGCCGGACGCTCAATAGATTCACCAGCGGCAATTTTACGAGCCTCACTTGGCTTAAGTAGATGGATGTTTGCCATGTTTTTTTGTACGTTTTTTCTTTAGTGGCGCTGCGGTTTTTGTAATTACAAGAGTTGTAGACACAGGGCAAGCCTCTGTTCCCGTAAGGTCTATTTTACCAGAAACTAAATCCATTGCAGCAGAACCGCATACGATTTCAACCGGCAGGTCTTTGTCGGTTGTTTTTTTTTGTACAATGCGCACATTGCCTGTTAGCTGACACTGCTGATTACCAGGCAGAATAACTGCATGATCTGCGTATGCTTCACGGCCTTCATGGAAAAAAGAAACATCCCTGTTCAGGGTAATTTTTTTGATATTATTTGTGTCATGATTTGTTGCACTGAGGGGCTCGGCACTTTTTTCTGTACTCAGCTCAACTGTGAGCATTTGTCCTTTCGCTCGAGCCCCTTGCGAGAAATTGACATGTACATTATTTACATAAGTTAACGTAAACAATTTTTTATTGCTGGCATGCTGCTGGCAGGTTGCTTTTTCACTGGTGATCGTAATGGTTGTCGTGTTAGGTAATGTTGCAGTAAGCACGGGCAGAACGCCTAATGTGGCGCATACTAATATTCTTTTGATTATGAAACCCTTGGTTTATTTGTAAAATAATGTGCCAACTTGCTTGTTGTACGAGCGCTCCAAAAAGCAAAATTAATTGCGTGGGTTAAAATCGCATCAAGGATGATTGGCGCATTGCTCACCCCTTGATAAATGCAAGCACAGGTTGTTTTGCTTGCTAGCAGTCCCATGAGCTGCCAGGCTGCAAGCAAGTCTTTACCAGATATATCTGCAATCGGTTTGTTTGGTAGCAAGCATACGCGCAAATACTCTTGGGCCAACTCAACGACGAGTGGATCGCGGGCTTCGTAGCTGGATAAACAGAATGATCCATCTTCTTGTTGATCAAAATAGATAATTAACCCATCACTAAATTCCAAACAGTGTCTCCCATTAGCATCTTGTCCGATACTAGAAGCGTCAATTAATTTTTTTGGGGCATTTCTGCCGGCCTGTAGACAACCATGAATTAATACCACAACCAACGCTATCCTTAAAAATTTCATTACCAAGCCCCTTTTTTAGCTGGTTGTGCATTACCAAGCGTAGTTCATGCTCAAATGAAATTCACTTGCAGATTCGCCTAAATTTTTCTTGCGATCAAGCTTAAAGCCCCAGTCTATTTTCGCTGGCACTGGCTTCATTAAATTAAGACCAAAACCAACGGTATGACGCATATTAAATTTGTCTCGCATAATCTTGTTTCTGTCAGAAATTCTTTCTTTGGGGGTATCCCAGCCAGCACCAGCATCATAGAAAAAATGTGCTTTCATGGAATAATCTGGAATCAACGGGAAAATAAGTTCCGTGTTGAGCTGGATTGCATTTTGCGCGCCAAGAGGGTCCCCGGTTACCCATGATGGGCCAATTCCGCCCCAAACAAATCCCCGTACCGTGCTTTGGCCACCCATGTGGAACAACTCTTTATAGGGTACTGGTTGTGTTTCTGAAAGCTTGCTAATTCTACCACCACGAGCGTGTAGACAAAGAACTAAATTATCATCATCGATAAGTGATCTGTAGTAGCTGCCCTCAAGTTCGCATTTGAAAAAGCTGAATTGGCTATTGAAGCCAGGTGCAGCTAGGCGTGTGCTTAAGGCAGCTTTAATCCCCTCTGTCGGGTACACCTGATGATTACGAGTGTCTTTCGATAACTCTAACCCTACCCAATTTAAGTTACCAGATTGGAACGTCCGGTCGATAATTGGTTGCATGATAGCATTTTCAGGCGTTGCCTTTGGATGATTATTAGTGATGTGCTCAAAGCCAAATTCAGCAACGAGCTGGAAGCGTCTTGCAATTTCAGGAAGCAAGAAGCCAAAGCGGAGGTTGGCCCCGGTTACCCGTTGATTTGGTGTTTCAGTAACACTTTTCCACTGATCAAAATCATCATTTCGTTTGTAGATAAAAGCACCGAACGAAACGTCGCTATCAAAAATATGTTGGTCGCTAAAATGAGCTTCCAGTTTACGGATTTTTTTGATGTCTGCTTGTGCCGTAGTGCCGACATCAATTCCTCGACCAAATAAATTTGTTTTCTCAAGAAGAATGCCACCGCGCAGTGATGCCTTTGGATTGTATTGATCGGTACCATAATTCATGGTCATGCTAAAATTGCCCGTTTTTGCCTCTT
>JBIIJF010000080.1:0-4619 GCA_044234015.1 Candidatus Babeliales bacterium | reverse complement strand
AAGCAACTGATGGCGGGATTGGCGATAAAATTATCGTTCCCCTCGATACACAAATCATTACCATGGAGCGCACGGGGTTTGTCCTCACCGGAGAAACATTTAAAGCGCGCCTGAATACCAATGAGGTTATTGAACTGCCACGCAGTATCACCACCTGGCAGATTAAAGATGCCAACGGCAACATTCTTGGAAAATACGAACTTGATCGTCGTTTTTGCATGCAACAAGATTTTGTTACAGCGGCAGATGAAGCACTGCTCATGTCTTTCAATGAACTCTATTTTGTTGGACTACCAAGCTTTTTAAATGGCTGGCAAATTGAGCCCACCCTGCTACCTGCTGATCTTAATATTATTGTTAAACAGCTGCGTAAACCAGTATCCCGTGAAATGATTTTTAATATGCGAATTGCATCGTTATTGAACGCAACTGATTTCAAATTTATCGCACTAGGGACCTGCATTAATTAGATAGAAAAAGATGCACCAGGGGGTTTTCAATAACCCTCCGGTGCCTCATAGGCTGCATGTGTCCTGGGGGTCTGTATTGAACAAAATTGCGTTGAATACAGACGCCCAGCAAGACCTATTCTGATCGAGGCAATTCTGGATCAAAGCCTGGTGGCAGCATAGCATCAGAGGGCATTAATACCAACTGACTCACCGCTTCTGCATCAGCTAACTTTTCTTTTAATTGATTTCTAAAAAAAAAACCATTATATCAAGCCCATAGCCCCACTCTACGGTAAGCTTTTCATATAATCCTGGAATAACAGGAGACTCATTTTTGCTACCATCCTCAGCGCACCCAAAAAGATCAAACAAATCACAAATCAATCCAAGATCCAGAAGCTGAAATTTTCTATGATCATGCCCTACAACTACACATACAAAGAAGGCAGCTAGTAAAGAGATAATATTTTGCATAAGCGCTTCCAAGTTGTCTCGAGCTAGAAAGTGCACACCCAACAAAGCCTTAAACAGTAGATTTCCAGCAACAGCTAAATCTAAACTTTTGGTAGCCCGCAAATCAGCTTCTAAGTTATTGATAAATTTTACCGAACATGCTTCACACTCGGTCATGATTTTTTCATACAAATTATGTAAGTATTTTTTAGTGTAGTTCTCTTCCTGAACGATACTTAAGACTTTTTTGCATTCCGGGCAAATATTTAAGGGCAGGGGAAATGCCTGCTACATTGACGGCCCAAAAAATCATGCATACTAAAAAATTACGCTTCCATATTTTCATATTTCTTACTTTTTTTACAAAGCCAATAACCACCAATGCCAAAAAGCAAAATAACATAAAATGGCAGCGCAGAAAGTAAGCCACTTTCAAACAAATCTTTGCCGCAGACATACAAAAACAACCCGCAGCTGGCTACTGCCAAAATACCAGCAAAAGAGCGCTTCCAGGCAAAAAATGAAACAGCCGTAAACAGATAGGAGAGTACCGTTCCAACGCCAGCCATAACATACAAAGTGCCAACATCATCAGCAATCGCCAAAAAGCCGATGATCAATGCAGCCTGCACCAGGACAGCAATCCAGGGGACCTGAGCCTTATTCATTTTTGTCAGCAGAGCAACTTGTTTAATTTTTGTCTCGTTAGCCATGGTGTATAAATTCCAATTATTGAAATAAAACACCCCATAAAAACCCGCCAGAAAAGATGCCAGAAGGCCAATATGAATAATATACGAGAGTGCTGCAATAAGGCCAGAATGAGCAAATAGCATACCGGGTAGACTCAGAAATGGATCAATCACAGCCGTACCATGTATTCCAAGCGTCATCAACTGTAGCACCGCATAAACACTAACAATTCCAGCAAATGATACAAAAATAAGACGTGCTGCATCTTTTTTACTGTTTTCGATTTTGTCCATTACCGAACAACACGCCTCAATCCCAATGAATGAAAAAAGAACAAGGGGAAGTTGGGGCATAAGGCTGCCAAAATGAATGGGCGCCGCAATAAGGTTTTGCGAAGAGAAAAGCACTGGCAATCCAATAAGCATAATTGTAATCGGCAGAAGTTTGAGGCCGGTAAACAGGAGCTGCGCACGCTCTAAAAAATCTATGTTCCGAAGACTGAACAAGGCAAAAATAACAATCATCACCCCATCGCATACAAGCATAGGGACGTGATGATGCACAAGCAATGGCCCTAGGCCACAGAGAGCAACTGTCGCTTCGGTCAGCGCATGACCAACAGCCGCGTTTGCAGCAGCCGTCCCAACGTAGTAAGCCCAGCCACTAGTCATACCCCAGGTTTCGCCCAGGATATCGCGGCTAAAAATATAGATACCACCAGCGCGCGGATATTTTTGCGCTAATTGAGCCAGAGCGTTTACTAGCGGGAGCAAGAGAAGCCCGCATAAAAGCCATGCGAGTGGCGCTAACGGGCCACTCGCAATGGATATTTTTTGAACAGAAAGAAAAAAGCCTGCGCCAATAACAATATTGATATTAACTAAGACGGCAAGCCAAAATGATATCTTTTGTTCCATCGAATAATTACTTTCTAGGGATTTTTTTTACTGGAGCACAGTATTTAAGCAGTAAGCCAAGAACTAACCCGATAACCAATGGCGAAGCATAGATCAGCCGTTCAATTTCGTTTGGACTAATGCGCATCCAGCTAAAATAAATCAGCATGCCACATGATGCACAACCAAGAAGTGTTACAAAAAGTTGTACCACATTACGTTTTTTCCAGTAGTGCAAAAGCATAGCAACAAGGGTCAATACAAACGCTGTTGATACGCCAACGTTGGTCAATGCAACAGCTCCGGCTTCAAAATCAATAAACCAAGCCAATCCCCACACGATGAGACCAAGCAATACAGCAATTGCAACCGGTCGATCGCTCTTGTTGGTCTGTGCTAGCACGGCAGGAGCTGCAATAATTTTGTTTTTAATAATCAAATGCAAGTTGGTCATGTTGCTGAGTAATATGCCAAAAAGGCTGTTCATGTAACTGAACGCAATCGCAATAAGAACACCCCAACCAAGTGACTGGGTTAATGCTGGCGAAAATCCTAAGTAGCTAGGAAAGACAACTGGGCCATGTATTGCAAGGTCGCTTGCACCCATAATGTGCATAACACTGAAGTGGAAGGCTGAGTACAAGCCAACAGTAATGAAGAATGCCGTTAGCACAACCTTGCCTACGCTCTGTGGACCATCTTTAAGCAAGTTGCCAATACTGGCACACGCTTCAAAGCCCCAGAATGCAAAAATCGCTAATGGCAAAGTCATAATTAAACTTGGGACTTCGGCAATATTGTAGGTCATGGCAGGGTTAAAGTAGAATGGCAGCAGGCAGATGGCCATCAGCACTGGTGCCAATTTGAGGACCGTTGCACTACTTTGAACAGTGAAAAAATTGTGATTAGTGCAGCGTTAACAAGTAATGGATGCTCAGCAACAACAGGAACGTGAAGGTTATGAGCAAGAACATCTTTGATCACAATCAGCATCACCATTGCCGTACCAATGTACCCAATAAGATAAACCCATTGCGCAATAAAGCCAGCAGTCGGATTAATACCCTTGCTACAATAATTATAAAAACCACCCTCTCCTGGAAACAGCCGTGGCGCCTGGGCAATACACCAAATAATTGGAAATACGAGCATTCCGACAAATAGCCAGCTCAGAAAGCTAACAGAACCTGCTAGGCGAGCCATAGGCCCTGGGGCAAAAAGAATTCCAGCGCCAACGATAATGTTGATATTCATCAACACCGCAGACCAGAAGCCTATTTTTTCTTGTTTCGACATCACAACTCCTCATAAATAGAAGGGTTTATAAACTACAGGTTTTTGGATTGTAGCACACTTATTGCGTTCTTGAAAATTTACTGCAGTCTGATAGCATTAAGGGTGTTTCTTTGGTTTAATAACAATTTCATACAGAGGATATATTTTTATGAAACAGTTTTCATCCAATCTGGCAAAATGCTCTCTGCTATCGCTATCTTTGGTACTTTTGAGCGGCTGCTTCAACAAATCCGATGTTGAAACCACCAAAGCATCAACAGATGATGCCGATGGTGGCACCGTTCTCTGCTCCATTAACGGCAAAGCAGTAATCAATGAAGCTGACTTCTTGAACAACCTAAATCAGATGATTCAATCAAATCCTTATTTTAAAGGCGCAACAGCTGATTCGTTGCCAAAAGAGCTTCAGCGCAAGTTTTTTGAACAGCTAGTAATGCAAGCATTAATTGAAGAACATGCAAACAGCAACGCGATCGAAAAGAATCCAAACTTTATCAAGGCATACCACGAAGCTGAAAAACAGCTCAAGAGCGCACTCAAGGTGCAAGTTGTTGAAAAAGAAATCTACGACAGCATCTCCGTTACCGACGCCGAAGTTACCAAGCACTTTGACGAAAACAAAGAACGTTTTATTAAAGTTGCTGGTGGTGCACTTGCGATTGGCGTACGCTTCGATACCGACCAAGCTGCAGATGCCTTCTTGGCAAAAGCACGTGGCGCTGGCGCTGATTTTGAAAAATTAGGCAAAGAGGATAAAGCTGGTAAATTCAGAGACTTTGGTCGCGTAAGCAAAGATGCTCGTGGTGGCATGCAGTTTGAAATAGTTCCT
>JBIIJF010000079.1:0-4627 GCA_044234015.1 Candidatus Babeliales bacterium | reverse complement strand
GTGCCAGAGGTGGCTATGCATGCGACTGTTATAAAGACGTGCGGCTGGGCTGTAAGTTCTGTTGAGCATTTAATGGCGGCAGTGTGGGTTGCTGGGCTTACTAATCTTGAAATTGTAGTTTCAGGAGCAGAAATTCCTATCCTTGATGGTAGTGCGCTTTTATTTTGGCAAGCGATTAAGAACGCAGGGATTGTTGACCAGGATAAAGAGGCTGTAAGTATTGAGCCACGAAGAGAGTTGGTATTGGCTGACGCAAAAGGGCGTCGGCTTGTTGTTCAGCCTAGGGCGAATCCTGGTGGTCATTTATCGCTTGAATACACAGCAGATTTCAAGCATTTATTAGTTGGCGGCGGGTCTTTTAAGGCAGATTTAACGGGTACTCTTTTTGGTGATGAAATAGCGCCAGCGCGTACTTTTGGTTTTTTAGAGCAGCTACCACTGTTGCGGTTTCATCAGTTGGCCAGGGGGACATCCTTAGGGAATTCCGTCGTCATCGGTGATGATGTTATGAATGAAATGCGTTTTGTTGATGAGTGTGTTCGCCACAAGGTTCTTGATTTGGTGGGGGACATGGCCTTGCTTGGTGTTTGTTTACAGGCGGATGTTGTTGCCCATAAAACAAGTCATGATTTCAATCGGCTCCTAGTCCAGCATTATTTGCTACATCCAGATGAGTGGAGGCGAGTTTAAAGCATGAAAAAAGGGGCTCCTATTAAGGAGCCCCTTTTTTCATGGTGCTAAGTAATTAAAATAAGCTGGCTATTTGGGTTGTTATGCTTGCTATGTGTTTGCCGAAAAGATGCGTAATGTCTCTGTATGAAAGCACAATTGCAAGGCCGATGAAAAAAAGCCAAGAGGCAATATTGATTGTGTTTTTAATAAACAGAGGGAGTTTTCTGCGAATAATTGCTTCAATCGTTACAAAAAGCAGCTGTCCGCCATCTAGTGCACCGATTGGCAATAAATTTAATAATGCTAAGTTGATGCTCATGAGGCCTAAGAAAATAAAGAGAGGGACTATTCCGTGCTGAGCAGATGATGTTGTAGCAGAGAGAATCATTAATGGGCCCCCAACTCCCTGCAGGCTTCCTTGTGAGAAAATTCTTCGTATGCTTGTGATCGTAAGCTCAATATTTTGGTTAGTGTACGCAATTCCGGCTTTTATAGCCTGAAAAAATGGTAATTTTGGCAATGGCGTGCGTAAGCCTGTGCCTAGTGAGCCACATGGTGCGCCATCCTTCAGTTTGCTTCCAAGCGCCACAGGAATCTTTCGTTCCGTGATATTATCATTTTCAAGGATTGTTAGGGTAATCACCTGGTTTGGATTGGCTTCGATTGTGCTTAAGAGCGCTTCTGTGGCATTTTCAATAAGGCCGTTTTCTGTTGTTAGGGGCTTTTGGTTGACGGCAATAATTGCATCGCCAGCTTTGAGACCAGCCTTTTCTGCAGCTGAGTCTTGGACAATGCTAGAGATTATAATTGCTTGTTTATCAGAAGTACCAATCACAAAGAGTGCGCAAAAAACGATATATGCAAATATAAAATTAAACAGTATGCCGCCAATCCCGACTAAGAACTTTTGCCAAAATGACTTGCTTTCGTACGAAGTGTCTCCCGTTGCATGGGCAAATTCTTGGTTTCCTTGGCCTACTTCAGCGTTGCCCGCCATTTCAACGTAGCCACCCAGTGGTATGAGTGCTAGCCTGAAATCTGTCGTTCCGAGGCGTTTTTTAATAATTTCTGGACCAAAACCTATTGAAAAAGTGGGGGTATGGATGCCAAAAAGCTTACAGAATAGAAAATGTCCGCTTTCATGAATTGCTATAATGCTCCCAAAGCCAATAATGCCGGTTATCATGGGGAGTAATTTGTGAAAAACGATATCTAAAATTTCGAATAAAAACATTATAAGTCCTCTTTTGAATAATGAAATTGCCTGCTAGAGTATTACAAAATTTTCTGATGCTTGCTATCTTCGGCGCAAACGGCAATAAAAAAATTTCAAATAGAGAATTGTTTTCACGATTATGGTATTATGTGCAAAAAATAGTCCTGAATGGATAGGGGAAATCTTTTGAATATTTTGTACTTGAAAAAATTGACAAAAAAGGTAAAATTGTTGCTGTCGTTCGTACAAATTCTGGTGAGCCAGAGCTAAAGTGCGATTCTTTTCTGTCTAGTTGTGTTCAATTGTGTGATTGTGTGCGGTGATGCAGAAGAGCTCATAAAACGAGTTAATTAATATCGGCATATTCACTGTTTCTAATGGGATTTTACGCTATGCCAACAATAAACCAGCTTGTGCGCTTAGGGCGCCAGCAAAGCAAAAACAGGACTAAGTCTCCTGCGTTAGTATCATGTCCGCAACGTCGCGGCGTTTGTACTCGTGTTACCACGATGACACCCAAAAAGCCTAACTCAGCGCTTCGTAAGATCGCTCGGGTAAAACTTACAACCGGTAAAGAAGTTACTGCTTACATTCCTGGAGAGGGGCACAATTTGCAGGAGCACTCAGTAGTTCTTGTACGTGGTGGCCGTGTAAAGGATCTTCCTGGAGTACGTTATCATATTATTCGCGGTGCTTTGGACTGCGCTGGTGTGACTGGTCGTAGTCAATCTCGCTCGTTGTATGGTGCTAAGCGTAAAAAGAAAGGCGATAAGTAATGCCACGCCGTAAAAAAGTTTTATTGCAAAGAGACATTGGCGTAGATGATCGCTTTGGGTCATTGCTCGTACAAAAGTTTATTAACGTTGTCATGGAGCGCGGCAAAAAAAGCATCGCTCGTGGTATCGTTTATGATGCGTTTGATTTGATGGCGCAGAAGTGTAACGGAGATGAGCAAAAAGTTTTCATGTTGTTTGAAAAAGCAATGGAAAACATTAAGCCATACGTTGAAGTACGCTCTCGGCGTGTAGGTGGTGGTGTGTATCAAATTCCTACCGAAGTAAGAGCTGCACGTCAAATGTCTCTTTCTTTGCGTTGGCTTATTGATGCTGCTGCATCTCGTCCAGATAAGACTATGGGACGTCGTCTTGCGGCAGAATTGTTAGAGGCAGCTGATGGTCATGGTAATGCCGTTAAAAAAAGAAATGATGTGCATCGTATGGCTGAGGCAAATCGCGCCTTCTCTCACTATGCATGGTAAGGCTGAAGGTTCGCTGTTATGAGTAAACTGCAAAAATATAGAAATATAGGTATCGCTGCACATATTGATGCGGGCAAAACAACGCTTACAGAGCGTATTTTGTTTTATACCGGGGCTTCCCATAAAATTGGTGAAGTGCATGAAGGTGAAGCTACTATGGACTGGATGGTCCAAGAACGTGAGCGTGGTATCACAATTACTGCAGCAGCGACCACATGTCGTTGGGCAGATCACCAGATCAATATTATTGATACTCCTGGGCACGTAGATTTTACGATCGAAGTTGAGCGCTCAATGCGTGTACTTGATGGTGCGGTTGCGGTTTTTGCCGGAGTTGAGGGCGTTGAGCCACAATCAGAAACCGTTTGGCGTCAAGCCGATAAGCACTGTGTCCCACGTGTTGCGTTTGTTAACAAACTTGACCGTATTGGGGCAGATTATTTTGCTGTAGTTGACGATATTAATAATAAATTACATGGTAATGCTATTGCAATGCAGATTCCTGTTGGTGAATCTGAAAACTTTACAGCTATTGTTGATGTGCTTTCAAAAAGAATGGCGACATTCGAAGGAGACATGGGCATTAAGGTTGTGTGGCATGATGTGCCAGCAGAGTTGAAGGCAAAGTGTGATGAGCTTTACAATAAAATCACTGAAAAAGCTTGCGATTTTGACGATGGACTTGCTGAAAAATATTTAGACGGTAAGGAAATATCTGTTGCAGAGATCAAATCTGCTCTTCGTGCAGGTGTTTTAAAGCAAGCCATTACGCCAGTTTTTGCAGGTTCTGCTTTTAAAAACAAGGGGGTGCAGCTTCTTCTTGATGGGGTAGTTGATTACTTGCCATCACCGATTGAAGTTCCTCCTATTAAGGGAATTAATCCTGAAACGCAAGTTGAAGAGCTTCGTAGTGCTGGTCCATCAGGGCCATTTTGTGCTTTAGCATTTAAAATTATGGTTGATCCATTTGTTGGGTCATTGACCTTTATTCGTGTGTATTCTGGAAAGCTCGAAGCTGGATCATACGTTTACAATGTGACTCGTGGTAAAAAAGAGCGTGTGAGTCGTTTGTTGCAAATGCATGCAAATAAGCGTGAAGAAATCACTACGGTGGAAGCTGGAGATATTGCAGCAGTTGTTGGTATTAAGGATGTTGGTACCGGGGACACGTTGGCCCATGAAGACTTTCCTGTTCTACTGGAAACAATTACAGCACCAGATCCCGTTATTCACATTGCTATTGAGCCAAAGGGTAAAGGTGATTACGAAAAAATGGTTCATTCATTGCGAAAATTAATGCAAGAAGATCCAACATTTAGATTTTCATATGATCCAGAAACAAGCCAAACAATTATTTCAGGAATGGGTGAGTTGCACCTTGAGATTATTGTTGATCGTATGAAGCGCGAGTTCGGCGTTGAGGCAACGGTTGGTAAACCACAAGTTGCTTATCGCGAGACCATTCGTAAGGTGTGCGATGA
>JBIIJF010000078.1:0-4634 GCA_044234015.1 Candidatus Babeliales bacterium | reverse complement strand
TTTCAAACTCAATCAGATCCCCCTGCTTTTTGCCAAGATGATGTGCAACAAAATCTGCAAATTTAATCTTTCCTAAAAAGCAAATCCCCTGGCTGTCGGGGCGCTGTTTATTTGGAATATCAAACTTCTCTGCCAGCTGGCGCACCTCTGCTTTTTGGTAGCCGCCAATTGGAAACATCAAGCGATCAAGCTGTTGCTGACTCAGATACGCCAAGAAATAGGTCTGATCTTTGATTGGATCTACGGCCTGTTTAAGCACCGTATGCCCATTAACCACTGCTGTTTGTGCGTAGTGTCCAGTAGCAATTTTTTCAAAACTGTCATCAACATGCTCTAAAAAACAGCCAAATTTAATGCGTTGATTACAGAGCAGGTCTGGGCTGGGGGTGCGACCCGCAGAGACCTCAGCAATCGTGTACCAGACCACATGTTGCCAATACTCTTTTTGCAAAGGTACAACGTGCAAGGGTACATTAATAGCATCGCAGACGGCTTGCGCATACGCCAAGTCTTCTTCCCATGGGCACTCCCCAAGGTAAGCAAGTTCATCTTCGAGCCAAATTTTTAAATAAAAAGCCTCCAACTGGTGCCCTTGCTCATGCAATAATCGCAGAGCAACAGAGCTGTCTACGCCACCAGAAACCAAAACCGCAATCTTCATATTTTATACAAACAAGCTTGCTATTGCTGCATTCAACAAGTTAGCCAGCGTGCCTCCCAATAGAGCCTTAATTCCAAGGCGCGTTAGCGTCTCACGCTTAGATGGGCAGATAGCACCAATGCCACCAATCTGAATCCCAATGCATGAGAAGTTTGAAAACCCCGCAAGTGCATAGGTCAAAATTGCCACGGCTCGGGCAGAAAGGCCCATATCTAACATATTTGAATAAGCAACAAACTCATTGATCACTAATTTTTGTCCAAGCAACGTACCGGCAGCTTGTACCTCAGAACCAGCAATCCCAAGGAGCGTTGCAACACCACAAAAAAGCCAGCCAAAGATAGCATTCAGTGACCAACCAGTGAGAGCAACAAGGCATGCGTTAACCAAGCTTGTGATACTGATGAATGCAATCAACATCGCCCCAACATTTACTGCAAGACTCAACCCATCGGTTGTTCCGGTAGCGATTGCATCAAGCATATTTTTAGTCTGACGAGGAATTTTTACGGAAGTCCCGTCCATAGTTTCTGGCTTGCCAGTTTCTGGCGTCAGCAGCTTAGAAATTAAAATAGCACCAGGTATTGCCATTATGCTTGCGGAGAGCAGGTGCAAAATAGGCACCCCCATGAGGCCATAAATTGCCAAGATTGCTCCACTCAAATGAGCCATACCACTGACCATAACGGTGGTCATTTCTGAATCAGTCATTGTAGCTAGGTAGTTTTTAATGAGCAATGGCGCCTCTGTTTGACCAAGCACGCTGTTGGCCGCGACTGATAAGGTCTCTGCGCCTGATGTTCCAAAAATGGGGCGAATCAGATAGGCTATACCACGGACAATCACCTGGACAATCCCCAGATGAAACAACAGTGACATCAATGCACCAAAGAAAATAATGACGGGGAGCACCTTAATGGCAAAAACAAAACCCCATGGGCCAGATGCATCTGCAAGGCTGCCAAATACAAACGAGGTACCATCGTGAGCAAATTTATATACCACCTCAACCCCATGAGACAGGCTGCCAAATAACAACCCACCAAGACGTGTTTTGAGAATGAAAAATGCCAGTAAAAACTGCGCTACCACGGCAGAAAAAATCAATCTGACCTTAATCGCTCTACGATTTGAAGAGCAGCCAATAGCAATACCAAGCACGGTGGCAATACCAATCAGACTCATGTAGTGATTATCTGCCAGAAGCCAATCTATAAAAAACATACTCTATCCCTTTTAAACACCCAGTGAACTTTTTTTACGGCGCTCCGCTCTATCCCAATCAATCAATGGAATGAGTAACTCATCAAGGTTGCCTTCCATAATGATATCAAGTTTTTTAAGCGTTAACTCTACCCGATGGTCAGAGATACGATTTTGCGGATAGTTGTAGGTTCTTATTTTCTCGGCACGATCACCACTACCAACCTGCTGTTTGCGATCAGCACTAGTTTTTGCTTCTTGCTTTTCTTTTTCAAAGGCCAAGATTCTACCCTGCAAAATCTTCATTGCTTTTTCACGGTTTTTAATTTGTGAACGCTCATCCTGACAAGCAACTACAAGGCCTGAGGGAATGTGTAAAATACGCACTGCAGAGTCGGTCTTATTGACGTGTTGCCCCCCTGCCCCACCAGCACGATAGGTATCGATACGCAGGTCGCTTGGGTTAATGTTCACTTCAATATCTGCAAGCTCTGGCATTACGGCAACCGTCACGGTTGAGGTATGCACACGGCCAGCGCCGTCAGTTTTTGGCACCCGTTGAACACGGTGAACGCCAGATTCAAATTTTAAATGTTTGTACACACGCTTACCCTGAATGTGCACAATGAGCTCTTTTATGCCACCAAGGTCAGTGATGTTGTCTTCAACAACCGATATAGCCCAGCCCTTTTTTTCTGCGTACATCGAGTACATACGATAGAGATCAACGCCGAAGAGTGCTGCTTCTTGGCCACCTGCACCAGCACGAATTTCCAAGAATACGGAATTATCATCATGCTCATCTGCTGGGTACAACACGTCTTCCAACTCTTTTTCGAGCTCATTTTTTTTTGCAGTGTCAGCCTGATACTCCGCCTCTGCCATCTCACGCATCTCTTGGTCTTCTACGTTACGAAGAGCCTCACTACCAATAATATTTTTTTCAAGCACCAAGATCTGATTATGCATCTCCAAAACATCTTTAAGCTGCGCCATGCGTTTTTGCTTGGTCATGCGGGTTTTTTGGTCAAGGGTATGGTCAGCAAGCTGCTGACCTAAAGCATCACATTCATCTTGGAGCAAAGTCCAATTAAGCATATTGTTCCTATAAAAAAATTACCGTCCGCACCCACCTGCCATGGCAAGAGTATAGAGCGAACGGTAAAAACTAGTTAAAAAACAAAACTACTTTTGTTTTTTATTGAATCGAGCTTCAAACTTCTCAATACGACCAGCGGTATCGATAAATTTTTGCTGACCAGTATACAAAGGATGGCAGTTTGAGCAAATATCAACTTCAAGACGATTGCTTGTTGATATTGAATCAAAACTATGACCACACGCACAACGTATTGCTACGTTAAAAATCTCTGGATGAATATCTTTTTTCATCGTCAAACCTCTACAAAAATGCCACTCAGTTGTTGCCGTTGCTTGAGCTCTTCAATTATCCGAACACGTTGCGCATCAACGCCACGCTCTTGTGCAAGGTAATATGATGCAAAATCGGTCCACAGGATCATAGAAAAAACCTGACCTTCAAAAGTATCCCCGAAAACGGGCACTTTGTAAAGATCAACCCCCGCATCATACAATATGTCATGGAGAGCCACGACGCCCTTCTTCATGTTTTCAGATAGAAAATCAGTCTGATACCACACAACAGAGGGCTTCTGCGTAGATCCTCCTACACCAACAAGTAAATTATGAGCCAGTTCTGGAAAAATAGAAAGAACCGCCTGGACCTTGGCATTCTCATTGAATTGGGTAGCCCCCCGGTAGGCTGCCATAGCAGAATCATCAGCCACCCCCCACACATGGAACATTTCTTTCCCATGCAACACAGCAAGCGCTTCCTTAAAATAGGTTGCCTGGTAATGTGGAAGCATCCCGCGGGCAAGAAGCTGCCAGTTATAAACACTTTCACGCAAAGGGGCAACCCCTCGCTCGGCAAAAAGACTCACAAAAAAACCAAGGAATAGACCAAGAGCCGTACGCGGCTGCAGTGACTCGGGGACGTGGACAAAAGGAACATCATGTTTCTTTGCCGCAGCCAGCAATGCCCCATGATGAGCAAGTACCACCATCGGAGATTGCCTATCTAATAATGCCTTAAAAGCCTCAAGAGTCTCCCAGGTATTCCCTGAGTACGAGGTAATAAAAACGAGAGTCTTGTCATCAATTGCTCCTGGCAGAGCTGGAGAGTCAACCAGGATGATTTGATGCGAAGTATGCCTATCTAAAAATGTTTTCATGATGCGTCCGGCAATTCCTGAGCCACCCATCCCAACAAAGGCAACTTTATCCCATGCCTCAAGGACAAGAGGATGGACAACAGAAAGCTTTTCTGCAAGCATGGCGCCCTGCGTAAGCTTATCTGGCCACTGCAATAATTCTTGAATCATGTGCGCATTCCTTTAACAACTGATAATGTGGCGACTTAGTTCAACCGCGTCAGTGCGAACCTGTCCTGGCAGCGTTTTAAGCAAAAATGCCTGTAGTAGACCCTGGGCACGGTCTTGCTCTCCAGCTGCATGTAAACATTTAATTTTGTATAAAACCACATGAGGAAACTCCTGCTCATGGGTCATACACAGGTCAAACATACCAATTGCCTCCTTGTACTGATTATTATGCATAAGTGCCTGTGCATAACTATAGATACAAGAGAGGTTTAATGGATCTCTTTGATATGCTTGCTCAAAGCAAACAGCTGCCTTTGCGTAATTATGCTCTTTAAAATAACACTGCCCCAAGAGAAAGGCTGTTT
>JBIIJF010000077.1:0-4638 GCA_044234015.1 Candidatus Babeliales bacterium | reverse complement strand
CCCCACATAATGCCAACTTACCAAACAATCACGGCAGAACGCCCCTTCACTTAGCCTGTGCCGCAGGGAACCTCGACACCGCCCTACAATTACTTGATTACGAAAACGAATATTCTGTGAAACCTTCAATCACCACGCAAGACAACTATGGCAATACCCCCCTACACCTTTTATGCACTGCCGGCTGCGCGAATGCTGATGGGCCCATAGAAATATGTTCCCTTTTCAACCAGCTAATTTTTCCTGGTGTACAAAACATACAAAATAAAGCTAAGCAATACCCGTTGCATTGCATTTCTGGAGAAGAGAGTAATTGCTATGCCGATACTGACATAATTCAAACACTTATTACTAAAAAAAATATCATGGCGCCTGATGAAGATGGTAATACACCGCTACACCATGCCTGCGGAGCGAATAACCTTGCCACAGTTCAAGCATTACTCACTAATTCAAAAGCTCGGCAGAGTGCATTAAATAGTAAATTTGAAAATAATCACGGCAAGATGCCGGAGCATGTTCTAGATCCCGATCATCAACACTATGGGACTATTCTTAACTTGCTGGCTGCTATGCGCGAACTTGCTCCACGTACTTTAATTTTTTAGGGATAAACCATGTTAAACATTATTTTGTCACTCACTTTTGCTATAGCCCTCTGCACAACCACTGAAACAACTGCAGCCACTCGTATCCCAAATGATTTGAATATCACCGATACGGATGGCAACACAATGCTACACCATGCCTGCTATACCAGAGATGAAGAAAATATATCAGCACTCATTACCACTCAGAACATCAAACAAAAAAACAACGATGGGAACACCCCTCTTGGAATCGCATGCAAATTTAGCATCCCAGGAACAGCTATACAGCTGCTGAATTATATAGAAGCTGGGGACAAGAGACTTTTACCAATACTAAACACGAAACACACCTCTCCATGAGTACTGCGGCAGAAATTTTTCTAATGATGAAAGTGAAGTAGAAGATGGACATGCTGAATACTTGGATGAAGAACTACTCATAAAACTATGTCATCAAGATAACATCAACGCACAAAACCATGCAGGCCTCACCCCGTTGCACATCGCTTGCCGAGAAGGCAATTACGAAGTAATAAACGCCAGGAACCGTCCATACGACGTTCTGCCAATAGGAGAGGAAGATAATCCCGCTTACCAAGAAGTCGTAGAGTCTCTCAAGGGGTATATATGAACAAGACTACCGTATAAAAAACAACCTAGAACCGACTAAAAATTGACCATTCATAACAACCTTACTTTTCAGAAAGAATAGCGATGTCTTACCTTAATTTTTCTCTCATTTTCGCTCTTGTTCTCAGCATGGCCACGCAAGCACATGCAGCAGGAGCAGCAGGAGCAGCAGAAGTACCAGAAGTACCAGGATCACCAGCGGAACGCCGTCGAACACAACCTTTAAATCTTGCCCCAGAACGACCTACCCCTGCCACTAACCAAGAAGCGCTAACAGAAGATCAAAGGATAAGAATTGCCGCTATGAACGCACAACTCAATAATGGAATAAATACAGCGTTTGCTTGGCAAACCTTCATGGATTTGCTCTCCAGTTTACAACAAAGAGACCATTTACAAATCTGTACTGGTGCCTAACTTCACATCAAAAAAGTCGCGTCAGCAAAAATTAATCGCCCTCCGCTCATATTTCGTGTTATACTCTACCCAATCGGAAGAATGGTTTAAAATAGCACACCGACTGTAGCGGGGGGATCCTATGCTAATCGACTCTACTAAAAAATATACAAAAACTATCTCTGCAAAAATTATTCTTGTCCTTTTACTCTGCGGCCTTGGTGGCCTTGGCGGCTACTATGCGTGGCAAAGCTCAAGCAGCGTATCCCAGCACCAGGCGCCCAGTGAGATCAGAGGCTCTGTTATCACCCTCAAAGAGCTCAAAGAAGAGCATTTTATGCCTCTGTACCACATGTTTTCTAACGATGTCCGCAAAGGGCTTGAATTCCCTGCGGTGATTGACTTTGGGTACATGATTGCCTATTTGCGTGAACTAGAAAACCGTGCAAAAAACCATAATGGCATCCATTACGTTATTTTTGACAACAAAGACAACCTGCCAATCGGCAGCATTGAAGTCCGCGGGTACGAACCTACCGACGTTGGACAATTAGGCTGCTGGCTCAATGAAAACTACCGCGGCCAAGGCAGAATCCAAGAAGCAATTAAGCTGATTTCAAAAGCGTATTTTGAAAAATACCCAAACGAGACAAGCTTTTTAGGCTGGGCACGCATTTGGAACCAGCGTAGCTACAAAGCCCTTAAAAAAGCAGGCCTGGTGGATGATACGTACATCTACCACAACGGCAAGCCTGCCTATTACCAACTTAAAATGCACAAAGCATAACGAGGCGCTCCATGGCAATCTCAAAGTCCTACATTCCTGGCGAATACACACCAAAGACGTTAATTGTAGGCGTATACACCCCGAACAACCAGATCGGCGACCCACAGTACTACTACGATGAATTTCTAAGTCTTGTTCATACCCTTGGCCTGACCTACCATGAAACGTACTTCATGAAGCTCAGAGCCCCAGACAACAATATGTTTTTGAGCAAAGGAAAACTTGAAGAGCTGACCAAATTTTGCACAGAAAACAAAATCGAAATTATCTATTTTTCCGAGACACTGAGCTGTGTTCAAGAGCGGAATCTTGAAGGCGCCATCGGCTGTAATGTTGCAGACCGGTCACGCATTATTCTTGAAATTTTCAAAAAATCCGCCCACTCATCTGAAGGTAAAATCCAGGTGGAGATGGCAGAAATTAACTACTACAAAACACGGATTATCGGCCGCGGGATTGAGATGTCTCAGCAAGCTGGTATTCTCGGCGGAAAAGGGCCTGGAGAAACCTACAAAGAAGATCTCCGCCGCCACTTTGAAGAAAAAATCAGACAAGCCCGCAAGCGCCTGGAAACGTTGGAGCGCTCACGCACCACGCAGCGCAAGCAGCGCCTAGAAAGCAAAATTCCTTTGGTCTGTATCATTGGGTACACCAATGCAGGCAAATCAAGCCTGTTAAATCGTATTGCCAAGGGCGAAGTGTTGGCAGAAGACAAGCTGTTTGCAACGTTAGACACCACAACACGTGAACTGTTTATCGACAATAAAAAATATGCCCTGATCTCAGACACCGTTGGGTTCATTAGCCAACTACCTCATAATTTGATTGCGGCTTTTAAATCAACCCTTGATGAACTGCGTTATGCAAAATTGCTCCTTCACGTGGTTGATGCAAGCAATCCTGCGTGGAAAAGCCAAATTAATGTGGTGAAGGCTACACTGGCAGAGCTTGATGTACACCACCCAATGGTCTATGTTTTTAACAAAATTGATGCACTCAGCCCGGAAGACCTTGAAAAGCGCCAAGAAGAATTTGCGGAATTCCAACCACAAGTGCTTATCAATACGCTTAACAAGCAAGGCGTTGAGCCACTTGTTGCATACCTACGGGAGCATACGTTATAACCACAAACGTTGTGGAATAACGATAACGTCTTGCACTCCGTAAGGATAGCGTGGCAAAGCGAATAGCAATTAATGGTTTTGGGCGCATAGGACGCACTGTCCTACGCGCCATTCTTTTAGATACTCAAGCAGCAGCAGCAATTGACGTTGTTGCGATTAATATTGGCTCCGCAAAAAATGAACATTTAGATCTGCTTTTTAAGCACGACAGCGTGATGGGCATGTTCCCTGGCTCCGTGGCATTTGACGGAATAACCCTCACCATTAATAATCGTGCCATCCCGGTCTATCATGAGACTGAGCCAGAAAAACTCCCCTGGAAGACCTTGCGCGTTGATTGTGTTGTTGAAGCAACGGGCGCCTTTACCGAAAAAGAACAAGCGCTAAGGCACTGCACGGCGGGGGCTGCGCAGGTCGTCATCACCGCGCCAAGTGAAACCGCAGACATTGCCATCATTCTTGGCGTCAATCACACGGCATACAACCGCAGCAACCATCAGATTATTTCCTTGGGCAGTTGCACCACCAATTGCTTTGCTCCTATTGTTAAAGTTTTACATGAAGTTTTTGAGCTAACAGGCGGGCACATGACCACTATCCACGCCTACACAAGCGACCAAGTCTTACTCGATAATGCCCATAAAGATCCTCGTCGTGCTCGCGCAGCAGGACTCAACATGGTCCCTACAAAAACAGGCGCCCAGAAATTAATCGCACAACTGTTTCCCGACCTAACGAGCAAAATAAGTGCGGTAGCCATTCGTGTGCCAACACCTGTCGTCTCCTTGCTGGATTTTAGTTTTACTACACAAAAACCATTTTCTAGAGATGCCATCAACACTGCCTTTAAAAATGCAAGTAGTGGTCGGCTGCTTGGCGTCATGCAGTATGAAGAGGAGCCTTTGGTTTCGTCTGATTTCCAGGGCAATCATGCTTCGTGCATTATCGACAGTCTGCTAACGCAAACGAGCGGTGAGATGGGCAAAGTATTTGCTTGGTATGACAATGAATATGGCTATTCCTGCAGAGTTAGGGATTTTTTACTTCACAACCTTTAAAAGTTACTCTACAATTGACGTCATAAATGGGGGCCCATAGCTCAGGCGGTTAG
>JBIIJF010000004.1:0-15124 GCA_044234015.1 Candidatus Babeliales bacterium | reverse complement strand
TGATCTTGAATAGTGCTGCATTTTCTTATAATAAAGCGATAGCTTTTCCAGCACCGTACAGCACAAGAAATATGGTGAGTGGGATCATTGTTAGGGGGACTTCTGCATTTATTGGCCTTGGATCAGGAGCTGATACTGCCCTTACTATTGGCGGTGGGACCACTTACGATTACGATACCTTTATTGATGTGGGCGTACGATCTGTTTTGCAACTTAATAACGTTTTATTTGTAAATCGTAATAATAGCAGATAGGGGGTTTTAGGTGATGAAAAAATGTAATGTATTACTCCTGCTGCTACCGTTGTTAGTACCTCATCTCTTAGCAATCTTGGATGGGCGGAGAGCTCCTGTGTTTGTAAATACGGCCTACACTTTTACGAACTATGAATGGGCTCGTGGCGAAGTTTATTTTCGTTCTGGTTTTGTAGTTCCTCCAAATATTACAGCTATTTTAGGAGTGACAGTACCAGTTGTTGGTGAAATATTGCTCTGTGCTGGTGGCGATGATAGTACACCATCAACGATTATGTTAGAAACGCCCCTGGACATAGGGTCAGCAACGCTTAAGGGTGGTTGTACATTCAAAACAAAAAATAATATAGATGGATATTTACTTGGCTTTAGTGGTTGCGGGGATAGGCTTGTTTTTGAAGATAATATGCGGCTTGATATGCAAGGGCGATCTGTGGCCATTGATTTAGCTACGAATGGGCCGTTGAGTACCCAGCGATTTGTTATTAATAATGCTTCGCCAAAAAAATTAACACTCGTTAATGGCTGTCTGCAGTCGATTTATGATTTTCCTAGTGTTGAGCCGAGGATGTTTGTTGGTAAAAATACAGCAGGAAGGCATGAGCTAGTACTTGAAAATGTAGCGCTACTGCTCGGTCAGCAGGGACTACTTACTTTTACCAATCTCAATGTGACGTGCTCTAGCGGTAGTGCTATTTTCCAGGGGCCATACCGTGCTTCAAATATTAATTTTTATAGTGAGTTGAATATTGGCAATGATGCTATGCTAACGGGTATGCCAAGCATGCAATTTAATTTGACCTCGTCTATTACGTCTAATGATTATTTACAGGTTGCACCGCGCGGTAAATTAGTGCTTAACAGTAATACGCTTACGTACAATCGTCCGTTACGTCTTCCATTCCCTGTGCCAAATGCTGATACGCATTCCCGTATTGTTATTAATGGATCAAGTACTATTCAGGCTAATGGTGTTGGAAGTAACAGGATTTTACAATTAGGCGCAGGACCGGTGCTAACGTATACCTGTGATGCTTCGCTGGAGATTATGCCAAGTGCTCATTTAATACTTGATAATGTGATTCTTCAGAACAAAAGCTTCTTTGATTAAAAGGTGTTGTTTTTATGATAGCGTTACTTCTAGTACTTATTGCGTATGTGTTTCCGCTTGCTGCTCAGCAAGGTGGTGGCGGGGCTGGCTATACTATTGATGGTACGGTGACGCCAACCATTATTAATCATGTGTACCAATTTGCCCCAGGCAATAGTGCTGCTGGTGCCGTATACTTTAAAAGGGGTTTTAATGTACCTGCTGGGGCTGCGGTTGTTTTGAACATATGTTGGCCAATTGATGGGTCTATTAATTTGAATGGTACAGGCATGCTATCAATTGATGATCATAGTGGTGGATTGCGGCTTGGGCCAAATTTTTCTGGTTTTACTAATGGTGGCATTATTCAAGCAACCAATTCAACCGTAACGCATCTTTCTTTGGATAGCGATATTACCGTTGCTGGCCAGTTGAAATTTTTAAATGAAACAGTTATTAATTGCAATAAACATACAATTACCATGGCAAGCGGTACTACTTCACGTGGCTCCATTATTCTTGATGAAGGAGTTACGGCACGGTTTAACAGCGGTGCACTCATTAACGCACAGGATTTTACTACAGGGTATGGCCCCCGTTTTCGTGGGACAAATGAAAACAGTGGTTATGTCTTTGATAGTATGGATATTGTCTTGATTGGGGATTCGGCTATGACTTGTACCGGCGTTACGCTTGGTTTTCAGGGTGGACCGACCACAATCAGAACAACAAATAAGAGTACCATTAAGGTTTATGATTCGTTTGATTTAGGTCCGTATGTGAACCTTTATTTGCGACCAGGGATTTCGCTCTTATTCAACCCTCGGTTTGGTGCCACAGTTGGTGGTAATCAGTATGTTGGGCTGTTTCTGGACAGTGCGCGGTTACTTTTTACTCCTGGGGCTGGGACGTTAGTGATTCCTTATGGTGGTACTGTTTTTGTTGATGGCAATTCTGCGTTTGCATCAGCGACAGATGAAAATGTTCAGTACGGGCTGGGCTTGAATGTCAGTCTCGATATTGCTCCCCGTGCACGATTGACATTGGATAGAATCGATTTTGTAGATAATAATCTCTAGGGAGTTTATGCAGCAACATTTATCATACTCATCACCCTATTTCGCAAAGAATATGATTACCTCAATTTAACTATTGTTGCGAGCGTTAATTATCATTAAGAAAAGTTTATTTGCCATTAGGGATTGGACTCCTGCCATTATGATTGATGGAATTAACCAGTTTTAGGGGATTGATGGCAAGCAATTTATGCTTCTCCATCGCGATTATCAAATTGCTCCGGCTGCTAAGTTAGTATTCGATGATATTCATCTAGAACAGTTTGTTTAAATGAACAAAAACCCTGCGTCTTTCAGCAAGAAAACAAAATATTAAAAAAAGGTACAAATGTGCTTGTTTTTAATTTAAAAAGCTTGTATATTATCTCCACGTTTGAGCGATATAGTTTGAGTCAAAAGCGAGCTAAACAGTCGTTAAAGACGTAAAGATTTCGATCTTTGAAATGCAGGTAAATGTCCTAATAAAATATAGAGAATGCAAATTCATTGAGTGAATTTTAAATTTGTAGATAATTGAAAAGGGCATTTGGTGGATGCCATGGTATCAAGAGGCGATGAAGGAAGTGAGAGACTGCTTAAAGTCTCGGGGAGCTGTCAACTAAGCATAGATCCGAGAATTTCCGAATGAGGCAACTCTCCTGGATAGACTCCAGGAACCACTATCTGAATACATAGGGTAGTGGGGCGAACGGCATGAACTGAAACATCTAAGTAGTGCCAGGAAAAGAAAACAAAGTGATTCCCTAAGTAGTGGTGAGCGAAAAGGGAGGAGCCAAAAACTCATGCTGTGTCAAGCGACTAGGCGTTGCAGTATGAGGGAAGTGGGAACGAGCATCTCATAGCTAGTATCTATGGGGTTATGCAGCTGACATAATGGAATGCTCTGGAAAGGGCAACCGAAGAAGGTGAAAGTCCTGTATGTGTAATGTCAGAAGGGCATGATAGATCGTCTCCCAAGTACCGTAGAGCACGTGAAATTCTGCGGGAATCTGCCCAGACCATTGGGTAAGGCTAAATACTACTTGATGACCGATAGCGTACGAGTACCGCGAGGGAAAGGTGAAAAGAACCCCGGGAGGGGAGTGAAATAGAATCTGAAACCAAATGTCTACAATCGGTAGTAGCGGGATATACGTATCCGCAACTACGTACCTTTTGCATAATGAGCCAACGAGTTACTCCTATGTTGCAAGGTTAAGTTTTGAAAGAACGGAGCCGTAGCGAAAGCGAGTCTGATAAGGGCGACTAGTAACATGGGGTAGACCCGAAACCTAGTGATCTATCCATGAGCAAGATGAAGTCTGAGTAACATCAGATGAAGGTCTGAACGCGTGAGGGTTGAAAACTTCTGCGATGACTTGTGGATAGGAGTGAAAGGCTAATCAAACTGGGAAATAGCTGGTTCTCTTCGAAATATATTTAAGTATAGCCTCGTAGAATAGTGGTTGGCGGTAAAGCACAGTTTAAGCTAGGGGGAGTGATCTTACCAAACTTTTACTAACTCTGAATGCTAGCCATGTTGAATACGGGAGTCGGACTGTGGGGGCTAAGCTCCATAGTCGAGAGGGGAAGAACCCAGATCATCAGTTAAGGTCCCTAAGTGTTCGCTAAGTGGGAAAAGAAGTGAAAATACACAGACAACCAGGAGGTTGGCTTAGAAGCAGCCATCCTTTAAAGAAAGCGTAATAGCTCACTGGTCGAGTGTCTTTGCGCTGAAGTATGAACGGGGCTCAAGCGAACCACCGAAACTATGGGTGTGTTAATTTATTAACACGCGGTAGAAGAGCGTTCTTAACTGGTAAGCATGACGGTGACGACATGTGGTGAGGTTAAGAAGTGAGTATGTTGGTATAAGTAACGAAAAAATAGGTGAGATTCCTATTCACCGTAAACCCAAGGATTCCGAGAGAAAGGTTCATCCGCTCAGGGTTAGTCGATACCTAAGCCGAGGCCAATTGGAGTAGGCGATGGAAAGCAGGTTAAATATTCCTGCACCACTGTGAGCGTTTTAGTGAAGGGGTGACGCAGGAGGATAAGCGTACAAGGCGTTTGGATGCCTTGCTAAGCAAGTAGGTAGTGTACACAGGAAAATCCGTGAACATAATACTGAGACGTGATGGGCGTATTAATCGAAAAGAGAGATACGTTATGCTGATTCCACGCTGACTAGAAAAACCTCTAAGCGAGCAAAGCAGTGATCGTACCGGAAACCGACACAGGTGGGTGAGAAGAGTATTCTAAGGTGTTGAGATAACTATCATTCAGGAACTCGGCAAAATAGCCCCGTAACTTCGGGAGAAGGGGTGCCGTCGTCGTGACTTTGCCAAACGCGAAGAAAGCGATTGACGGTTACAACAAAGAGGCCCAAGCGACTGTTTAACAAAAACACAGGGCCATGCGAACACGTAAGTGGAAGTATATGGTCTGACGCCTGCCCAGTGCCGGAAGGTTAACAGGAGAAGTCAGCCGCAAGGCGAAGCTTTGATTCGAAGCCCCGGTAAACGGCGGCCGTAACTATAACGGTCCTAAGGTAGCGAAGTCCCTTGTCGGGTAAGTTCCGACCCGCATGAATGGCGTAACGACTTGGGCGCTGTCTTGATGATAGACTCAGTGAATTTGTAGTGCTTGTGAAAATGCAAGCTACCCGCAGAAGGACGGAAAGACCCTGTGCACCTTTACTGCAACTTGACATTGATTTTTGGATTATCATGTGTAGGATAGGCGGGAGGCGATGAAGTATCAGCGCTAGCTGATGTGGAGCCAATGGTGAAATACCGCCCTTGCTGATTTGAAAATCTAACTTTGACCCGTAATCCGGGCGAAGGACCGTGTCTGGTGGGCAGTTTGACTGGGGTGGTCTCCTCCCAAAAAGTAACGGAGGAGTTCAAAGGTCCCCTCAAGGCGAATAGAAATCGCCTTAAAGAGCGCAAAAGCAAAAGGGGGCTTGACTGTAAGGCAGACAGGCCGAGCAGGTGCGAAAGCAGGATTTAGTGATCCAGTGGTTCTGAATGGAAGGGCCATTGCTAAACGGATAAAAGGTACGCCGGGGATAACAGGCTGATCTCCTCCAAGAGTCCATATCGACGAGGAGGTTTGGCACCTCGATGTCGGCTCATCACATCCTGGGGCTGGAGAAGGTCCCAAGGGTTTGGCTGTTCGCCAATTAAAGTGGTACGCGAGCTGGGTTCAGAACGTCGTAAGACAGTTCGGTCCTTATCCTCTGTGGGCGTAGGGTATTTGAAGGGAGCTGTTCCTAGTACGAGAGGACCGGAATGGACAAACCGCTCGTGTTCCAGTTGTTCACCAAGAGCAGCGCTGGGTAGCGAGGTTTGGAAGGGATAACCGCTGAAAGCATCTAAGTGGGAAGCCTACCCTAAGATAATATACCCCTCATGACGAGCAATCGTTATGGTAAGACCCCTTGAAGACTACAAGGTTGATAGGTTGGATGTGTAAGCGCTGCAAGGCGTTAAGCTAACCAATACTAATAGGTCGAGAGTTTTATCTACGTAATTTCAACACGAAATAGTTTGAAATTAATTGATGAAAACGCACCATCCTCTATATTTTAAAAGACATTTATCGTAAAATTACGTTGGCTGCAGCAATGTAGCCAACGTAATTAAAAAAGCATTTCAATTATCGATCAAGTTGATATATTCGTAGACGCATTCCAGATTTCATCGCATAACGAATATGAAATTTTCTGGTGGCAATAGTTGTGGGGTAACACCTGTTCCCATTCCGAATACAGAAGTGAAGACCACAACGCTGACGATACTAGGCTGGTAACGGCACGGAAAAATAAGTACTGCCAGATTTAAAATTCCCCCAGGATAAAACTTGGGGGAATTTTTTTTCTCGAAATTTGCTTCACCGGTAACTAAGGCGGATGCCCTAGCAAGAACGGCCATTCCTTTTTTGCATGATGTGCATTGTGCGGTAATAATGATGTAAGGCCCTATCCGAAAATTAATTTAGTTGAAATCATACGACTGGCTGCTGCTAATTGAAGAACCCCCAAGAAAGATTTCTTGTGTTTTGCGTAGCATGTTTTGACTGCCCGAAAATTATTTAGCAAGCTATGCGTCGCTTCTACAATCCATCGCCCTTTTGGTTTGACGACAGGAGAAGATTTATTACGGTGCCTGTTTGATGCAGCATGCAGTATAAATTCATGTCTCTTAGCCCACTTCTTCAGACTTTTTGCATCATAGGCACTATCTTATGAGTAGAATTATCTGGCCAGTAGATATTTTTAAGAAACAAAAAAGGCATGAAAATATCGATTTTATCGGCTTAATTGAACATTTCCATGTATCATGTACTCTTAAAATCCCAGACAACATAGGGCACTTCATTTTGATAGGGATTTTAGGGATGAATTTAAACAATTATATTTTCAAAGTCGTTACACTTTTGTTCTTTTTAGCGGGCAATGCCTATGGTGTAGCATCACAGCAAAAACTGCCATCTATAAAAGATACTCCATTAATATTGAATACTGTTTCTTCAAAAGAGTGGGAAGAAATTCCCCTGCCATACGAAGCTAACATACAAAAATATAGCTCTTTAGAGTCCTTAGGGCTTGGCTTTTTTGGGTGCGTTGAAGTTTATACTGGTATAGTCATGCTAATCGATAGCTATCCGCATTTGACGAAATTAGGGTCAGTATTGTTTTTTGCAGAAAAAAATAGTGGTGATGCGCCTCTTCTTATAGCCGCAGCTTCGTATGGTTATTTGGGGGGATCTTTTTTAGCTAATGGGATGGCTAATATGTCTAAAGCAGCAACAGGAATTTCTTTCAGGCAATCTCGTATAGTCAGCTTTATTAACAGTGCTGTTTATTTTGGGCTCGCAGCTTTAACGGCTTTCACTGTTTTGCCTCATCTGAATGCTTTTGGTTCTAAAGATGAACGAGCCCTTCGGCAGAATGTTCTTCTGAATATTGCTGGGCTAAGCGCATTCGGTGTGTACAATATCTATCAAGGGTGTAGGGCAAGGCCAGGCTTTAGTGTCCTGCGATTTTAAGCATAATTTTGCAATGAATAAAAACTAGAGTACACTAAAAAGCTCGAGTGATAAGTGATTCTAACTATTAATGGTGTATTTGTATGATGTGTCATCGTTGCCTACACGTAAAACAGCAAAGCCACTCATTGGTGCTGCTTGGTGGCAAACAGCGTGGGGTACCAGTATTGGATCTCTGTCTTTTGTGTGCTTATGCACAGAAAGCAACATTGCAAGAGCCTCTCTATCATGCGCTACATACAAATCCTATTCGTCCACCCTGTAATTAAGGCATGCTTAGTCGTCTAAGTTCTTTGTTATAATTACACCAGAAAGATTTTTCATGAATATATTTTTTAAGAGTATCCTCCTTGTTTTTTGCATGCTTGCATGTGACTCTGCGCTTGCCGAGATCAGTGTTATCGATGCCACAACTAAAACCGATCTTGAGCTTGTTAATTCCTCAAATTATACCCATCAAGGGCTTGCTGCAAAACTTGATCGTACGCAAACACAATGTGGGGCTGCTCTTCTGCGAGAGCTGCTTGCTGAACCGATTACTGACGTAGCTATAATCACACAGCGTCAACAGGCAATTCGGGCATTTGTAGAAAATAAAGCTTTGCGCGAGAGTGTTTTGAGCGCTATTGGGCATCTTAAGCAGTATGAAGAGGCATTTGCTTTTTTTGATGGCAACAATACACCTGAGGCATTAACAACGGTCATAGAACGTTTTCAATACTCAACACCATTCTTAATGAGCTGGAATCACAGTGCTGGGGCGCTTGATGTTCGGCACGTGTTGCAGAGTTTTAGTCCGCTTATTACAGCAGTATTTGAATTTGCAGTGTTGCACTTTGCACTTGAATATTTGACAGGAGGACATGATGATCATGGACATCCTCATCATGAGCATGAGCATGTATGTATTCATCATGCTCATGCAGCAGATGATGCATCATTTATCATAAAAACATTAGTATGGCTTGCCAAGGCTGGTCATATTGCACTCCATCTGGTGAGTATTAAAGATATGGCTGAGTTTATTAGCGCTAAGATGGCCGTCATGGATCAGCTTTACCAAAAGGTCTGCTTACTTCACGGCATAGTGAATGATAGTTTATTTTTGCAACAGAAAATTAATCGTAGTCCTGCCTTGGCTGGGTTTATTTCTACACAGACATTGGTGCCACTAGCCTCACTTTTTAGCGATGATTATTTTGAAGTTGGCTCTGACGAAGAGGTTAGCTCTTTCGATATGAGCTCTTTAGTTGGTAGAACCCTTGTGACCTACCAGGCCATTAAGAAAAATGGTGCTGTCTTAGCTGAGCTCAAAAAAGGTATAGCGTTACTTGATGTCTATAGCTCTCTTGCTCAGGTTATGGCAACAGAGGCTTCTGAGCAGTTACCATTCTGTTTTGCTGAATTTGTTACGGCAGATGCACCGCATGTTGGCATGACAAAAGGGTGGCACCCAATGCTTGATGTGCCCGTAGTGGTCACCAATTCGTTTGAAGCTACTGCTGAAAAGTATATTTTGACTGGGCCAAATTGGTCTGGGAAATCGAGTTTTTTGAGAACCCTTGGTATCAATGCAGCCCTAGCACAAGTTTTTGGGATAGCAGCGGCTGAGCAGTTTAGATTGACGCTTTTTGATAAAATATTATCATTCATGACCGTTGTTGATGATATGGCCAAAAATCAATCAAGCTTTGTGGCTCGGATGATTCGTGCTGATTATTGTATTGACCAGCAAAAGGCTCTTAGTGCACATAAGTATGCTCTTGTGCTTCTTGACGATAGCGTTGGTCAAGGAACATCTGTGGAGCGAGGCGAAGCTGTTGCCAGTGAATTTATTCAGCAAATGGGCTCATTTCAAAATAATATTGTTCTTGCTGCCACGCATCTAGATAGTGTGAAATCTTTGGGTCGAGGCAAGCAGGCTAATTTTAAAAATATTCGTATGAAAATAGCATATGATACTGCAGGGCAACCCCGTGGTACATACAGTCTTGAGCCTGGTATCAGTGAAGCAGGTGAGGTTGGGGTATTAGTTGATAAACGATAAAAGAGCCATATAATGAAGCATCCTCGGAGGGGACGAAATGTTCTCATGCTTGTCATCAATATTGTTTTTTTAGTAGTGAGGCTAGTGGCGTGGATTTTAGTCTTTTTGATACATTCAAAAACCAGAAGCAAGAGACGCCTGCATTTATGCATGCAAGCGATGGCGTGCCGTTAGCCTTCTATCATCATGTAGCACGACAGGCTACCACTCAGGGGCCTATCTTTATTTTTTATCATGGTGGTGGCGCCTGTCAGGTCGTTGCGCGGCCCCTAGCTACCATACATGGTATTAGTAGTTATCTATTTGATATTCGTCGGCGTTGGCGCTCTGGTGGCATCCATGGTGATGCGCAATCTCCAGAGCGGGTCCTGCTTGATGTCCAAGAGGGAATGTTGTTTATGCATGCACAGCACCCAGGACCCGGCTTGTTGCAGGTGGTCATTCATCGGGCTGTGGGCACCTAATGCATGGGGTACAAAAAGGTTTTGCGCCAAAGCATTGTGTGGGAATGATTTTTATAGCGCCATTTTTGGGCGCTCATTCTAAGACAATTTTAAACAGTAATATGTTTGCTAGGATCACCATTTCAGCAATCGGTGTGGGAAGCATTAAAAAAATTCCTGTTGGCAAAATCTATTCATATGCCGAGTTGGCAAGAGCCATTGGCAAGCCCTCCGCATTTCGTACGGTTGCACAGGCAAATGGGGCAAACCAACTTGCGATTGTTATCCCCTGTCATAGCGTGATTAATAAAACGGGTGCCCTTGGTGCTTATGGTGGAGGGATAACGCGGAAAGAGTGGTTACTGCAACATGAAACACAAGGGGCTTTATGACAACACAGATAGCTCGGTCACGCTGCACATGGGCCCAAAAGCCTATTTTCCATGATTACCATGATACTGAATGGGGCGTTCCCGTGCATGATGACCGTGTGCATTTTGAGTTCTTAATTTTGGAAGCAGCCCAAGCAGGGCTCTCATGGGAGACGGTGCTGAAAAAACGGCAAGAGTACCGACGGGTATTTGCAGATTTTGATCCCGTGATTGTCGCAACCTTTGGGCCAGCTTATGTTGAGCGGCTTATGGGCAACGCGGGAATTATTCGTAATCGAGCAAAAATAACAGCAGCTATCCAAAATGCACAGGCATTCCTAGTTGTGCAACAAGCGTTTGGTTCGTTTGACAAATATGTTTGGTCATTTGTTAATGGTATGCCTATCGTGAACCCTATTCACTCGCCTGCTGACTATCCGTCGCGTAGTGCTCTGAGTGATGCTCTTTCTGCGGATCTTAAAAAACGAGGTTTTGCTTTTGTTGGTTCTACTATTATTTATGCATATTTGCAGGCAACGGGGTTGATCAATGATCATGAAGTGGGGTGTTTTTGCAAATAATGCGGATTCATCTTTTCAGTCTCTTTTGTTTCTAATGACAAAGAGAGCCTATGCGTTACAATTTCTTATAAAGAGTTTTGAAAAAATACCTAAAAGTATGATTAGCCCTATGATTCAAATAGTTACCCATCTAGAAAGAGAATCTCTACTAGGAGCTTTTTCGCCTCAACCATACAATAAAGTGTGGGACTTGTATAAGATATAAATGTGCTCGTCGCCTATCGACGTCAAGGGTACGGGAAGCAGTTGATTGCATACGCAGAGCAGTGAGTTCATGATCAGGGGTATCCTATTATTGGTATTGGTTTTGGGGTGACACCAGGCTATGCACGGAATAGGGCACTATATCTTTCGTTAGGCTATAAGTTCCACCTCAATGGTATTCATCCTGATGAATGCGGTGGGGCGAAGTGTCTGACAAAAAGGTATGATATAAAAAAGAAGAAGGAGAGAACATGGTAACCATGAAAAGAGCGAGAAGCGTATTATTTTTAATAGTTTTTTTGATGAGGCTATGTGCTGCTAGCAAAACTCCTTTGTACCTTTGTATCGATGGCCTTGTTGGCGCCGGAAAATCGACGCTTGCAGCTGCACTAGCACAAGCGTTGCCTGAGCTTGAAGTTCTGTACGAGCCCTGTGAGCAGTGGTTTGATGTCCAAGGGCAAGGCAATTTGTGGGGGCTTTATCAGGCTGACCCAAAGCGGTGGTCATACACCACAGAAACATATATTTCTCTTATTCGTGCAAAGGCAATTGGGGAGGCCCTTCAAGCGGCTCAGCGCAACAATAAAAAAGTTGTTCTTGTTGACAGATCAATGTTTGCAGACCGTTACGGGTTTTCTGAAATATTACATCGCAACAAATTGATGACGGAGCTTGAATGGGTTGCATACAAACTGTTTTTTGATTATGTCTATGGACAAGCACCTAAGCCAGATGGGTTGATCTATATTCGTATTTCTCCTGAGCTAGCCCTAGCTCGTGTACGTGCTCGTGGTCGTGAGGTAGAAGCGACGTTGCCATTGAGCTTTCAGCAAGAATTTTATGCGTGCAATGAAGATTTCTTTATCTATAAAAAAGCTCTGCCAGCGACAATAGCTGCCATTCCAGTGCTTGTGATTGACGGTGAGCAGAATTTTAAAGATGATATAAAAATCCTGCAGACTGTTGTGGAGCAGGTTGTTAGCTTTTTGGTGCGAGTTGGCCAGGAGAGGGATTAGGAATGAAAAAAATATATGCATTCTTACTCTTGTTTATTTTTGCTGATGCCGGACTCTGTGCTGTTTATAGCTTGGGTAATCAAGGGCAATTAGCGGAGGCGGATCTTTATAGCCAGGCTTTTAATTACTTAAATCAACCTGCTGGGGAAGCTCTTGTAGAGGCGTTGTGCCGTCATCCAAAGCTTGATGTCAGAACTCTTTTGCTTGATGGAAGCCCCTTCTTACATGAAGTTATTAAATCTGGTATGGTTCGGCCACTAACTGCACTACTCAGTCGACCTGATTTTGATATTAATGTTTTAGATCATAGTGAAAAAAGTGCATTGGCTATTGCGTTAAGAAGAGGATTTCGCCATGCAGCGGAAGATATTGTTTTTCATAAACGTTTTACGGCCGAATCTGCTGAAGTGAAGAATGCGGTGAAAAGATTCCTCATGGCAACTGCTAATGCACGTGGTTATAAAGATGATATTCATCGGCTTAAAGAAAAAGGTATTGGCATGGAAGAATTAACACCAGATGATTTGAGAATAATTAATCAACTTATTGGACCTGATCATTTTTATGATATGCCAAGGATGATTCGTGGTTAAAAAATATATTATATTTGCAAATGTGCTATTTGTTGGATCAACACTTTCTGCAGCTATCACCTGGCCGCTGTTACTTTCTGCCCAGCCTCGCCACATGATGCTCATATTTCAGTATGCAGACCATTGTGGGCGTGTGGTTCCTAAAGTTGCTGCTCCGTGCGTTAAGGCGTACGCACATGCAAGAGAAAAGGCTTATGAAGATCTCCTCATCAACGTCTCTGAGCAAAGTCATGCGCGTATTCAGATGATGCCAGATCCTGAAAGTCCGTATGCCTCAATAGATTGCAATGCAGGCCATCAAGATGCTGGTAAAATGGAGTGGGCGTTGTGGATGAAACTTATGAGGATGGTTCTTGAGCTTGATTTGCTTGCAGAGAAATTTGAGCATAAGCCTGGTACTCTTAACATTCAGATTTTTGAAGCTATGCGTCCGATAGCATTACAGGAAAAAATATTTGCGTTTAAGATGGCGGAGATTAAAAAGGTGTACCCTGATTGGACTGATGAACAGGTTGAAGCTGAGGCTGAGCGCTGGGGGTCTTGGGCGAAGAACAATATACCTGCGCATAGTACGGGGCGTGCTGTGGATATTCGTTTGTGGAATACAGAGATAAAGAGCTTTGTGGATATGGGGCCCTTTGGTGTTGCTCACGGCAACGAACAGGCATCAACATATTCAACAGATATAACCTCACAACAGATGCAAAATCGAATGCTTATGCTCAAAGCTGCCAGTGCCGCTGGCTTGGTGAATTACCCTTACGAGTGGTGGCATTTTTCTACTGGTGATGCGTATGCTCGCTACTGGGTATCACGGACTGCCTAAGGGCTTGTGAGAAGTATAGTTGGGGTAGTTTCTGAAAAAGATCTATTCGACTGGGTGCCGGACTCATTGCCTGCACCCAGTCGAATAGATGAGGTTGTCTTACCTACACAAAATCAAGACGCTTCTTCATGCTATTGTACGCAACAAACCAGCACAGAATCGTAGCAACAGTCAGTACGCTAACGCACACAGCCCATGGCAAACTGCCTTCTTGCCCAAGAATGGCAATACGGACGCCTTCCATAATGTACAAGATTGGATTGACGAGCACGGCATACGCACATGGCATGGAGGCGTGGTACATAGATTCCCATGAGAACTGAAAGCCACCAAAAAACCACATTGGAAAAATAAAGCGTGACCAGACGTTGCCAATTTTAGCAACCTCGCCAACATGCCCTGCAATAGTCATGGCCAACATGCCATAGAATAAATTGCCAAGCAAAATGATAATCAGAAGCTTGAACCAAGCAATCGATGCTAAATTAATGCTGCTGAAGAGCACCATCTTACCCAAAAATACCATTGCAATACTCAAAACAGATCCAACAGTTGCATAGGCACAGGCTGTACTCAAAAGGATTACCCATGGCCGCGCGGGTAGTGTAAGATAGTATCCAATGCTGCGCTCACCAGCGATATCCATAATAATGGTAGCAATGTTACCGTAGTTCTCAAACATGCCAGCGGTGCCAACGACGCCAGCAAGCTGAAAGAGTCCAAAATTGCCAGCAAGGCCAAATGATTGCATGATATGGCCAAAAATAAAGAGCGTACAGAATGACCAGATTGAAATATTGAGCAGCTTGCCCAAGATCTGATGGCGTGCAATCAGCAACTTAGTCATGAGTAGTTTGTAAAAAATATCAGCGAACTGAAACATATTATTTTTCATAGTTATCCCTTAAACATTTTTAGCAGGGTCTTCTTGCATCAGTGCAATAAACACGTCTTCAAGATTGTTCATCTTAAAATCAGCTTTGAGTTTTTCTGGGGTATCAATCAACTTGATCTGTCCTTGGTCAAGCACACAGACGCGGTCGGCCAGTTGTTCAGCTTCATCAAGGTAGTGAGTGGTCAAAATCACCGTGACACCCATTTTTTTAAGATCTTTGATAATTGCCCATAATTGGCGTCTGATATGTGGATCAAGCGCGACTGTCGGCTCATCCATGAGCACAAGCTTTGGGCTGTGCATGAGGCTGCGCGCGATCATGAACCGCTGTTTATAGCCCCCAGAAAGGATGAGTGCCTGCTGTGACAAAAAAGGTGCTAGCTCGAACTGTTTGACCAGGAGAGCTAGTCGCTCATCAATTTGTGCCTCGGTCATGCCGTAGTAGCTACCAGATAGGCGCAAATTTTGCTCTAAGGTGAGCATTGAATTTAAGTTAGGGCGCTGCGGACAAAAGCCAAGCTGTGTACGGTAGCGTGTAAGATTTTTGTAGATTGATGCGCCATCAAACTCAATATCCCCCTCGGTTGGCGGATTGAGGCTAGCAATAATGGATGACAAAGTCGTCTTGCCAGCACCATTTACGCCTAAGAGCCCCAAAATCTCTCCACGATACACATCGAGGGTTATCCCCCTGAGG
>JBIIJF010000076.1:0-4674 GCA_044234015.1 Candidatus Babeliales bacterium | reverse complement strand
CACACTGGCCAAAAGTAAGAGATGCGCAAATAATCGCTTAGAGGGCATATTCATACAGTATCATTCCATTTTGTAGAGCTATACGTGCTGTTACGCAAAAAAAGCGCTCATCACACTTCGTTAGCTATTTTTAAAAGGCACTTTTATACGAATGCAGGAAGAAAACATAAAATAAACGGGCTTATCTGTCAAATTTGCCTCTTTAACAACGCATCTTTATCTTTTTAACCACTGCTTGGATAATGCTTGTTTGTCAAGGCTACAATTAATGAAATTCACATGGTACACTGCAAGCAGTACCTGGTTAAAAAATTTTCAAATAATAATTACATGGTTGCCATATGTTGCAAAAAAATGCCAAACAGCTCATTGTCCTTGAAGGAAATATCGGTGCCGGCAAATCTACTCTCCTTAAACTGATCAAGGCACATTTGCCCGTCAGCATTATTCCAGAACCAACGGATAAGTGGCAAAAAACTGATCACGAAGACAATTTGCTTGATATGTTCTACAAAGAGACTGCCCGATGGGCCTACACCTTTCAATCATACGCCTTTTTGACCCGGGTACAGAGCACCATGGCCCACATGAAGGCCAACCCTGATAGCAACCTCTTTATTCTCGAGCGCTCGGTGTACTGCGATCGCTTTTGCTTTGCCAAAAATTGTTATGAAAATGGCTCAATGACCCAGCTTGAATGGAACATCTACAAGGATTGGTTTACCTGGCTTGTAGAATATAACCAAGCCACCAGACCAGATGGCTTTATTTATCTACGCGTAGACCCTGAAGTCTCATTCCAACGAGCAAAAAAACGCAATCGGTCCGAAGAAACCACCCTTTCTAAAGAATATTTGCAGGCACTGCACAACAAGCACGAAGACTGGCTTATTCATCAAAACGAGCCCTGCTCAAGCCTTAAAAACATTCCCGTCTTAACCCTTGATTGCAACGATGAATTCGAGAACCATGAGCCTCGTCAGACTGAACATCTGGCAGCCATTGCTCAATTTATGGCTCAACTTGAGAAAAAAGATAACCCAGCCACTCTAAAAAACGTGCCGCAAAACGCTATTCATTTTTAAAAATGAGAATATATTTATTTTGTAGCTAAAAAGCCTATACTACAGCACTAGATTAATTGAGGAGTAAATCATGATTGATTCAGAATCAGCTCGCGCGGCGGCATACATCGCAGCAGGTCTTTGCATGGGTATTGGTACCCTTGGTCCTGCAATTGGCCTTGGTTTAATCGGCAGTAAAGCGTGCGAAAGTATTGGCAAAAACCCTGAGAGCGCACCTGCGCTACGGAATGCTATGCTTTTAGCATTAAGCTTTGTAGAAGCAACGGCTGTGTACGCCTTGCTTATTGCTGTTCTTTTATTGGGAAAAAGCTAACACCAGTAAACTGCCCTGTGATGCGCTATGCATATAAACGCAACAGTTATTATCCAAATCATCAACTTCATTGTGGCTCATGCATTTTTAAGCCGATTCCTGTTGCAGCCACTGGCTGACCGTGTATTGAAGAAACGACAGGCACGTGCACGCATGGTAATCAACCTTGCTAAAAAGCAGAAACAGATTCTGGCACTCACCGAACAGAAAACTGTACATGCGTTAGCATTTCAACATCGGATAGCAGCTGACTATAGCACACCACCAGCAAAACTTGCCAAGCTACCTTTGCTAGAAGAGCCTACGCTCCAGGGCGATACCATTAATATGCTCACAAAAAAGACGGTAGAAATAATACTGAAGAAGGCTTCTCATGGATAACGCTCTCACGCTGAGTGACGTCTTTTTCAAACTAGCTATTTTTAGCCTTCTCCTTTACAAAGGAATTGGATGGCTGCGTGATTATTTGAAACCATGGCTCATAACCTCAAAGCAACATGATCATAATGAGATCACCAAACTTGTCGAAAAAGACACCCTGCTAACAACTTCCACAAACAAATTATCTACCCAGATCCACCAACAGGCACAGTTGTTCGCCATTCTTGAACACAAAATAAAACGCTGGCATGAAGCATTAGCTGCGGAGAAAACACGGATAGAGACTGAGCAGCAGGATATCGTTGTTAACCACCAAAAATTGATTGCTACCCAACAGCAAGCACTAAAGGTTCGACTCAGTATATTAGCCATAGCCCCACAAGCTTTTGACAGGGCCACTGCATCATTTCTCTCTACTGAAGCAAACAGTAGGAACATAGACTTTCTTAATTCCCTCATCAGTGAGATGAAGGGGCGCTCCCAATGAGTATTCTTCATGAGATCTTAGCAACACGGTATGCCAGAGCCTTTTATCAGGTCAGTAATGGCGCCATATCTCTTCATTCAATAGAACAGCTGCGCATGTTAGCTGTTTTTTTTTCTCAACATCCAGCCCTCCTATTGACGCTGGAAAGTACACATTTTCTGCCAGCACACGCGGAGGCATTTGTTAGCCACCTGTTACGTAGCTACCAGTATGCCCCGTTACTTGCCCCTTTACTCTTCCAGTTGACAATACAACATCGCCTAAGACTCCTGAATCAAATTGCACATCACCTTGAAGCTCTTTATAATAAAGGACATAGTCGCTGCCACTTTACTGCTTATACCTCTCACGCTTTACAGGACGAACAAAAAAATACTATCATCAACTTTATTCAGTCCCACGTTGATGCCAAAGAGGTTATCGTTACCTTTAAAGAGCGCCAAGAGCTGATAAGTGGTATTCGCATCATCAATGAAACAATGATGTGGGAGCGATCAGTACAAAAAACATTGTTGCTCATGAAGCAACGCTTGCTTGCACGGACATAGCCATGATTGAAAAAGAAACGGATATCGTAAGTCTACTCGAAAAATGCCTCAACCCCAGCGCAAAAGAAGCTTCTTTTGCCGAAATAGGGGTGGTAATTAAGCTTGCTGATGGCATTTGTAAGGTATACGGCCTCAGCAATAGTATTTTTGGCGAAGTAGTCACCTTCGAATCAGGTGCCCGCGGAGTCATCCTTGACCTTGATGAAAATTTTGTATCAGTTATTTTACTTGATATGCAATCCACCGTACACGAACAAGAAATTGTAACACGCACCAACCAAATGCTCTCTGAACCTGTAGGCAATTCGTTAATCAGCCGCGTTGTTAATGCTATAGGCAAGCCAGTTGATGCCCGTGGCGACCTGGCAAACATCACTTATCAACCGATTGAACGCGTTGCTCCTGGCATTATCGAGCGATCTCCCATCAATGAGTCACTCGAAACAGGGATAACGGCTATTGATTCGCTTATCCCAATAGGCAAAGGCCAACGCGAACTCCTGATTGGTAATCGGAGCACAGGAAAAACTACCATTATTGTCGATACCATCCTGCATCAAAAAGATAAAAACGTTATCTGTATCTATGTTAGTATTGGTCAAAAACAGTCTCACACGGCACGCATCACCCATGAACTTGCGCAACACGGAGCCATGGACTACACCATCATCATCGATGCCAACGCCAAAGAGCCAGCACTCAACCAGTTTCTAGCCCCCTATACCGGCTGCACTATTGGTGAGTTTTTTATGCAAAATGGCCGCGATGCTCTGATCATTTATGATGACCTAAGCAACCATGCTATTGCTTACCGTGAGCTCTCATTACTCTTACGCCGCCCACCTGGTCGCGAAGCTTACCCTGGCGATATCTTTTACATTCACTCCCGACTGCTTGAACGAGCAGGCAAGCTCCTGCCGGAAGCTGGCGGAGGATCCTTAACTGCTTTACCGATTGTTCAAACACAAGGCGATGATATTTCTGCCTATATTCCAACAAACCTCATTTCCATTACTGATGGTCAAATCGTTTTGGACACGCAGCTTTTTAACGCAGGCATTCGACCCGCAATCAACATCGGCTTATCTGTCTCACGCGTAAGCGGCGCCGCACAAACAAAGGCTATTAAAAAGGTTTCTGCATCCCTCAAATTAGAGCTTGCACAATACAATGAGCTGTTAGCATTTGAACAATTTGGCTCTGAGCTTGATAAAACAAGCCAGAGAGCTCTTGACCGTGGTCGTCGTGCCATCGAACTCCTCAAACAGCCCGAGCATGAGACCTATTCATTTGTTGCCCAAACAATCTTTCTGTTTCTACTTAAAGAAAAATTCTTGGACAAACTTTCCTTAGTCGATGTTAAACCCTTTGCTGTACAATGCGCTTCCTATATTAAAGGAGCTTACACAGATACCTACGAGGGCATTAAAACCACCAAACAATTATCCGATCAGCATCTGCATGAGATACGCAAAGCATCTGAAGAATTCTCTCTTATTTTTATGCGCTCTGCATAACCTATTTGCAGTACTGAGTATGTGCATGGTATGCGGGGGCTGCGGCAAGCGCCCCCGTTCACTCATGCCAGCCCTCACTCAAACGACACACCCATCAACCTTTGATCTCCCAAGCCCCAAAAAAATCTTAGGGAGCCATGTTGACGAAGGCCATTTTAAAATTTCCTGGGAACCGGTAGAACATGAGCACATACAGGGGTACACACTCTATAAATTTGAAGCATCCCGTTTTTTAAGACACAAGCCGCATGCAACAGTTGGCAAAAGAACGCATCACTTTGTGGACCAAATGCCATTAAAAAAACATAGCTCTCCCTGTTATGCATTGCGCCCATATTACATA
>JBIIJF010000075.1:0-4699 GCA_044234015.1 Candidatus Babeliales bacterium | reverse complement strand
ACCGGTACCAGCCTTTAGCTTGATACGTTTTAATTTGGCATCAGAAATTTTAAAGCCATGCTGTTTTTTGAATGGGAATGTGTTCACCATGACTTCACAGCCAAGATAATTGATTTCACCAATGTCTGTGGTAGTGGTAATAATCAAACGGTAAGGGCCAGCTGGGAATTCGCAATCAAATGGGATATAGCACTCATAGTATTTATCATACCCGGGAACAGCAGACAAGGTGTACGTTACGCCTGCCAGCCTTGTGTAAGCAGCTGCCAGGCAATGGGGAGAACGAATTTTAACGTGCAATGTTTTGCCTTGATAGACAGTGTAGTGGCGTTTAATTGGGATAAGTAGCTCTTCAGGCGTTAAAACGTGCGGAGCAAAAGTAACCGTGCGTACAGGGGCCCGATGAGATTTATTGGGCTTATTGCTTCTTGCTTTTGCTGGTCGTGGCCGATGAGATGAAGAACGACGGGGTGTGCTGGGTGATCTATCACTGCGAACACCTCGGCCAGCCTTAAGCGTTCTGGTACTGACCACCTGTAGTGCCATCAGGCTACAACACAGGAGGGCCATACATTTTCTTACACCCATCATCTCTTTTCTCACTTTTTTTTATTTAAAATATGCTTGTTGTCCATTCGTATGGGTCAACAGCGACATTATTAATCCGGAGCTCCCAGTGTAAATGGTAACCGTTAGCATAGCCAGTCATGCCAACTTTGCCAAGAGGGGCTCCTTTTTTCACCATTTGGCCAATATCAACGTCTGCAAAACTATCTAAATGTGCGTACAGGGTAAAGACGCCAAGTCCATGGTCAATAACAATCGTATTTCCTGTTGTGAAGAAGCGATCTTTAATAATGATGTTACCATTTTGGGCTGCCCACACCATGCTGCGAGGAGCATTTGCAAGGTCAACGCCCTTGTGCAAATATCTACCGTTGATTGGGGACATGCGTATTTCACCAAATGGCGTTGGAAAGCGCTTAGCATCCATTGGGAGTAAAAAGACTCCTTTCCAAAGCTTTTGTTGTGGCGATGTTGACAGGCTTCTTACCATCATATCATTGAGTGTCTGCATGCTAAGGCCAACTTCGCGCTCATGTGACATTTTTTCTTCAGAGACTGTAAAGCCCCGTTGTTTAGGAAACTCAAAGTTGCTTATCTTGATTGGGCATACAACTTTTGCTTTGTGTCCTGGAAGATCTTCTAGCTCTGCCGTGGCCATAAGCTCTGCGATTTGCTCTTCACAATCAATAGGGATAAAACATTCATAGATTGTAGCATTTTCTGTTATTGGCGTGAGGTGATAGCGTGTGGTACCAAGGGTTAGAGTGCCCTTGACGCACCGTTTATTTGTGGCAATACGTATGTGTAGTGTTTTGCCCTGCTGGACAGCATACTCATTCTGCATGGATGATGCCGTGAGTGGGGTATTATCAATAATGATGTGGAAAGCTTGTACGCTTGTATTGCTTTGGTAGCTGGTATCTTGAGCCGTAATTTCTAAAAGATGTTCACCATCTGGGATAGCAGATGTATCAATCTGTATGGGTGTATCAAACGTCTTGTTTTTTACCCATGTCGTGTTGATATTTTTACCATCGATGCTGACGCTTAGGGAGCCTATTTTATAGGCTGCGTTTGCGGTAACGCGCATCGCAATTGTTGTGCCAAAAGTCCCTTGCTCTTGTACGTCATGCACCATAAACTGGGGAGGGGTTTTGTGGGTGAAATAATTGAAAAGACCAATTCCGCACCACCCAAGGGCGCCCAGAATGGTACCAAAAATAAGAAAAGATTTTACACGGTCAAAGATGGCCATAATCACAACAGTCGTATAGTAAAATGGTTGTATAAAAGAATAGCAAAGCGAAGACCTAGGATAATTTTTTTTTAGCAGAGCGTAAACTAAAAAATAAAAGAGGTTGGGGTTTTATGAATCATCATGCAGAGTTGGTTGCTAGTCTCAAAGGGTTTCCTTTGGATCCTGGGGTTTATGTGTTTAAAGATGCTTCTGGGCAAATGGTTTATGTTGGCAAGGCAAAAAACCTTAAACAACGTACGGCAAGCTATATTCAGCTCATGGGCAGGGATATAAAAACAGACACCATTTTTTCGCAGAGCTCTACCGTTGAGTGCATTGTAACCCACTCAGAGCTGGATGCTTTGCTGCTTGAAGCAAGGCTTATTCAAAGTCATCAGCCGCCGTGCAATGTTCTTTTAAAAACAGGGCAACCGTTTCTGTATGTGTTTATTTCGGCTGGGTCAGCAAAAATTTTGCCAGCAATTTCTTTGGTGCGCAATCAAAAGGCAAAAGGGACGTACTTTGGTCCGTTTATGGATAAAAATGCTGCGCGTAAAGTTTACTCATTTTTGGTAAAAACATTTCGCCTGAAACTATGCAATAAAAAAATCGAGAACGGCTGCCTTTTCTTTCACCTTGGGCAGTGTGCTGGGGCATGTCGCCAAGACTTTGATAAGGATGCCTATCTCCAGAGGCTTGATTTTGCCAGGCAAGCCTTGAAGCAGGGGCACAAAAAATTTCTTCAGCAGCTCAAGCAAGAGATTACGCAGAGTAATCAGGAGCTAGCCTTTGAGCGGTCTCGCGAATTACATCGCTACTTAGAGGCTTTTGAAAAGGTCTTCTATTCTCTTGACCAACCAACAACAGACGTTAATTTTATTGCAGGTAAGCATGTATGGATTTTGAGTTCAGATCACCAATCATTATGGGTTTTTACCGAACATGAAGCGGTGTTGCGGGTGAAGCGTACTTTTTATCTGCCAATTGAGCAACAAGTAACGCTTGATGAGCTTGGCGAATATTTTCTTAGTTTTTATCGTGAGTACCAACCAGCGGCAACCATTCTTACCAATATTGATTTTGGTGACCAGATTGATGTCTACCAGCAGTTCTGCCAGGCATGGCATAACAAAGAGTATCCAGTGAGCATTCAGCTACCAACTGAGGGGCATTTTATGCACGTTGTGCGTTTGGCAACAGTACAGGTTGCGCATGAGATTAAAAAGCAGCGCTCATTGGCCAGACAATTAAAGCTGTTCCTGAAGTTAGATCTTGAACCACGGACCATTGATTGTTTTGATATTTCGCACAAGCAGGGTACTCACATGGTTGGCTCTTGCGTGCGATTTACAGATGGCAAGCCAGACACGGCAAATGTGCGTAAATTTCACATTAAGACAGTGCATCAGATTGATGATTATGCCTCACTGCGCGAAATTGTTGCGCGCCGTTACAAAGATGCTTCGCAGCTGCCAGATTTGATTGTGATTGACGGTGGCAAGGGGCAGTTGAATGCCGTACAGGACCTTTTCCCCCAGGCTGCATTTGTTAGTTTGGCTAAGCGTGAAGAAACGGTTTTCTCCAAAAAATTACCCGAAGGTCGTATTTTGGACCAAAAAAGTTATGTTGGCCAGATGCTTATCGCGCTGCGTGACTATGCGCACCATTTTGCGATTACGTTTCATCGTTCGCTTGATTCAATCAATGACGAATAGATTTTTGTGGCAGGTTGCCTAATGCATCTTGCACATCGGCAAAAACCGAGAGCCAATCCCCGCTTTTTGGTTGTTTGAAGATACGCATTGCAGGGTACCAAAAAGATGTCTTTTGTTCTGCCATGGGTAGCCATAACGGATTTTCTGCTGTGTGCGCAAGCAGCAACCATGTAGGGATTTCAAGGGCCCCCGCTAAGTGTACAGCCAATGAATCTCGGCCAATAACAAGATCCATTTTTTTAATAACGGCAGCAAGGGCATCAGGTGTTTGTGCGTACTGGCCAGCGTATAAAATATGTTTGTTTGTGCCACTGGCTATATCGAGAGCAAAAAGTTGTACGCCAGGCAGAGAGGCAAGCTCATGAAAGAGCGATGCTGCACCAAATTGTTGAGTTATGCAATTTACCTCATCAGCACTGTTTAGTGCTAGGCCAACTCGTAGTACAGATGGTTTTTCTAGGGCGTTGCTCAGTGCTACTGGCAATGTTTTTGGAAGCGGTATAATCGGGTGAGCAGCTGGCATGCTATTGTAGCCAATCCCCATGATAGCCGGCAGGCTCATAAGCGGTACGTAATAATCAATCGCAAAACGTAGCCGGGCGTTTGTTTCATTAATAATATTGATACCAAGGTGCATGCTACTAAAAAGGCGTACAAGTGATTTTTGTGGCTCAAAGGAAACCATAGCACCACGCTCTCTGAGGAGGGGGAGAAACCGGGCAAATTGAATTGTTTTGCTGAGCGATGCAGGAGCCAGAACAAGAATTGATTTGCCGCTAAGGTCTTCTCCGTTCCATGCAGCAGTGTGAGAGAGTTTAACAGCAGAAGGTGGTATGGTTCGTGCTCGATTTTTTTCTTCAACCTGGAGGGCGGCAAAATAGGTTTTTAGGGCATTATGCCTATCTCCAATCTGTTCATAGCAATTGCCAAGCTGATAGTACGTTTTTGTCAGCTCTGGTTGATGATCAATAGCTTTTGCCAGCGTTGTGATAGCTGCTGCAATATCCCCTCGCTGAATGGCAAATTGAGCCATGTCTAAATGAATTTTATACAGGTCCTCTTGACACTCATCGCGTGAGTAGCTGCGTTCATCCATGGAAGAGTAATTTTGAATACTCAACCACCAGATGCTAATGGCAAAGCCAAGCGATGTAACGAGGACTGATTGTGACCGGAAATG
>JBIIJF010000145.1:0-4899 GCA_044234015.1 Candidatus Babeliales bacterium | reverse complement strand
TCCCCATATAGCCCATTTCATGGAGGGGGAGCACCATACAACAGTGTCAATGCTATAGAGCAGTGCATCGTTAGGATTTTCTTTTGGTTCTGTTTCAAGGGCAGAAAAATAGTCCATAGCAGACAAGGTCATAGGGAGTTTAAGCCAGCTGTAGAAGCCAAATTCTTTGCAAAAATAATTCTGGGGATCCGGATCTATAACGGCAACAAAGACATGGTCATCATTTGAGGCTTTGCATAGATGTTGAAGAGTGCCCCAAAATTCTGGTGTCGTTGCCCAATCAAACTCTTCAAAAAGAAAATGGCCAAATTTGGTTCTGAAAACTTGTTGCGGTAATCTTTGATCAAGGTCAAAAACTTTTGACAAGGTCTCTTTTATCTGAGCAAAATCATCGGGCGTATGAATGTTGAAATTTTCGGTGATCATAGAATATCAAACCTTATTTTGGTTGGGCTGGCATGGATAATGTAAGATAAGAGCATCTGAAAATTCTTTTGGGATCTCGAACTTTCTAAAATTTAACACTATGAAATCATCAAGAGCTTCCTTGGCAGATCGCCACAGCCCCTGCGGAGCGATCACCGTACTCTCATTTGAAAAACCTATAACACAGGTGCCGTAGGGGCGTTCTCCCCATATAGCCCATTTCATGGAGGGGGAGCACCATACAACAGTGTCAATGCTATAGAGCAGTGCATCGTTAGGATTTTCTTTTGGTTCTGTTTCAAGGGCAGAAAAATAGTCCGTATCAGATAAGGTCGTGGGAAGCTTAAGCCAGGCGTAGGAGGCATACTTCCTGTAATAATAATTTTGGGGGTCCGGAGCTACAACGGCAATAATGACATGATCATCGTTTGAGGCTTTGCATAGGTGTTGGAGAGTGCCCCAAAACTCTGATGTCGTCGCCCAATCAAACTCTTCAAAAAGAAAATGGCCAAAATTGTTCCTAAAAACTTGCTCGGGCAATCTTTTTTCAAGGTCAAACACATTCGATAAAAATTCTTTTGTCTTAATAAAATCATCGGGCGTATGAATGTTGAATTTTTCATTATTCATGGTGCATCAAACCTTATTTTGGTTGGTTTGGCAGGGATAATTCAAGATGAGAGCATCTGAAAACTCTTTCGGGATCTGTTTTTTTATAAAATTTACCGGTATGAAATCGTACAGAGCTTGCTCAGCAGATCGCCATATTCCTTGAGGGACGATCGCAGTACTTTCATCTGAAAATCCTATAATACATGTACCATAGGTTCTTTCTCCCCACACTGCCCATTTCATAGAGGGGGAACACCATGCTATAATTCTAGTATTGTAGAGGATGGCATCAGCAGGACTTTCTTCTGGGCCTGTTTCAAGAGCAAAAAAATAGTCCATATTAGATAGTGTCATGGGAAGCTTAAGCCAGTTGTAGAACCCAAATTCGTTGTAAAAATAATTTTGGGGATCTGGATCTACAACGGCAACAATCACATAGTCATCATTTGAAGCTTTGGACAGGTGTTGAAGAGTGCCCCAAAATTCTGGTGTCATTGCCCAATCAAACTCTTCAAAAAGAAAATAACCAAATTTTTTTCTGAAAACTTGTTTCGGTAATCTTTGATCAAGGTCAAAAACTTTTGACAAGGTCTCTTTTATCTGAGCAAAATCATCAGGTGTATAAGTGTTGAAGCTTTTAAGATTCATACTATATCAAACCTTATTTTGGTTGAAATATCTGGACTTCCTGGTTTGTAGTAATCTGCAGTAGCCTTTCCGGTTGAGAGAGCTTCCTCGCGTATAACATATTTAGCTCCGTCCTTTTTATAAATTATTGCTTCGCCACCTTTAGCTAGAGATCTAGTCCAGTTCTCTTCCAGGAGGTTTTTCTCAAATTCGGCTTTAGAGATATCCGTACCTATGTTTGGACAACGGCTTCGAGGATCTGTGACATCTTGATATTTTGTTACCGTACGATCATCTTTTGCTTTGGTTTTTTCTTCATTATCATTCTTCTTTGGATCATGAGGATCAGGTGATTGGCCACCGTCACCTGACGTAGTATTGTCAATCATCGGCTGAGGAGCCCTTTGTGGTTCAGTACGCGGTGATTGCTTTCTTTCTGCTTCATGATGCATTGCAGGAGGAGCACTGCGCTCAGCTTTTCCAGCTCCTCGGCTCTTACTGCCACCAAAAATAATCGGAAGAGAAAATGTTGAAATTTCTTTAAGACAGTACGCGCCAGCAATGATCCCAGCACCTACAACGCATTTGAGAACAGGCACTGCTGCCGCCACCACAGGCGGTGAGATGTAGAAGGTCAGCGCAGGAAATAGGTTATGTGTGAGCACTTGTGCTTCAGATGAGAAAAAGAGGTGCGGTTCTTCTAACGTAAGCTCGTAAACAGTTGTCTGGGTCTGCTGATGTTCAACTAAAAGACATTCAAGCACTTTACCATCTTTGGTTAGGAATGCGTCCCCAGCCTTGAACTGCTCAACAGGTATAAATTTTTGAGACGTTAGTTCGTAGAAGAGTTGATCCGCTGATGCGGAGATTGTTCCCTGCTGGGTAGTAATAACATAGATACTTTCAACATTTACTGGTTCTATATTCTCAATCTTTAAAACAGGGAAGGTATTATTTTCCAGGTCATATCCACAGACTGCATCGCCCACCTTTAAATTTTCAATACAGACCATGCCTGCTGGCGTTTTTATTTTTGTTTCAGGAGTAAGCCCCGCAAACAACGAGGGCTGCAGGATAAAACAAATAGAAAGTATAATCCCTAAGAAGCTTCTTACCGTAGATCTGCTCATCGGTCTCCTTTTTATACTGAGAGCTTATCCAAAAACGAATTATTGCTGCATAGAATAATGGGATAACTAAAATTCTCTAACATGGCGGTAGCTAAAAAACAGGAATCCCACGCAGAAAACTCTAGCAAAAAAAATTTTGACTGTCTTTGCGTAGTAATGGTTTTATCAAAACAACGTGTAGAGCAACCAGAATATGACCACAAATTCAACATAGAAATGCGGCTGTTTCTGGATATTTTCATACCATTAAGATTCTTTTTAAAAATTCAACAAAGACAAATCAGTATCAAAAAATAGGGGCAACCAGAAGGGCGGCCCCTAAGAACTTAGTTCATGGTTTCTTTATTATTTGGCTTCCAATTTTTGAGCAGCTGCTCAAACAAAATCTCATTAGCTTGGCGATGATGCTCGAGCTTACTCGGTTGAGCTGTTCGCGCCGCATCGGCAAGCGGTGGTTTTTGTGTATTTGTTTGCTGGGCCTTAAGAATACGCGCCTTTGTTTGCTGCATGCTCAGCCACAAGGTTTTTTGATCCAGGTTATCCCCCTCCAATTTGTGTAACGTTGGCATAATGGCATCTTTGGTCTTGTTGTCAACGTTAACCGATTCCAAGTTTTTGATGAGCGTATCTTCAAGATGGTCTAAAAAATCAAGGACCGTATTGTACAGTTCTTCGCTATCAGTACCCGCCGTCGCTGGGTCAATTTTTTCAAGTTCTTCAGCAAAACCGTGCTCAAGGGCGTGTTTAACAATGGAGTTGAGCATGGTTTTTTCATGACGAAGTAGCCAGTTAAGCAAACTGACTAATTCGAAGGAGAGTGAGATCTGTGCAGACATATCTTTCCTTTTCTCTGAAAGAGACCATCCAGTAATAGAAGCAAGAATGTACCGCGAGAAGAGGGCCCTCAAAATGCGTATACATCATGCCCTAGTATAAGTTTTTTTATCGAATCAGAAAATAAGAAAGCGAAATTATAGGCCTTTGGTCGATATCTATGGTACGTTCGAAGTTCGAGAGAGTGTCTTTTAATTTTAATAGTAATTAAAGGATTGAGTGTGAAACTAACATTAGGTGTACTCATGATATTAATCAGCAGCAGAGCTGTTTGCAATGACGGTGTGTCGTTATCTGTTCCTACTATGCATAAAGCCAATACTTTTTTTGCTCGGTGGCAGGAGGATGCAAGTAGTGCAAAGCAGCATGTGTGGCGTCATTTAAAAATGTCTGGGCAGAAAAAAGATTTTGTTACGCGCTTTAATGAGGTTTTTAAGCCAGGAGATGAAGCGTTCAAACTTTTTGCAGGGTTGGTTTCTGATGCGCAAGAGGGTCCTCTCCCTGATACGCCAGCGGTAAGAAAAAAAATTGCAGCTTTGTATCGCAAAATTGATAAAAATATTCCTCAATTTATTCAGCATTTGCAGGACCATGGCTGGGAGAGTGATGATCGAGAAGCTATTGAAAAGAAAAAGCATTTTCAGACGGTGATCAACCGCAATATGAAATTTGCGAATGTTCTTGCTGGTGGCGCTGAGTATCGTAAAAATGGGCAGTATCTCTTTAGTTTTTCACAGAGCCTCTTTTTTCATCTGTTTGATACGGGCTGGGCGCAGAGTTTTAGGTTTTTTTCTCAGCCAAGAAATTTCCCCGTACTTCGTTTCTTGTACGCAGTTATCTGGCAATCGCTTGCGGGGACTGGTTGGAAAGAGTGGTCAAAAGAAGCTTTGGATGCATTGCAAGCTGAGGCAAGTAAGGGGAAGACTATCCGCTATATTGCTGGTGGGTGCGACATCAGTGAGTTGATTGACCGGGGTATTTATAACATTGAAGTTATTGATCCTATGCTGCCAACACAGCCACGATACTACGTTGAAAATTGGGATTGGTTTGTTGGCGGGAATGATGAAAAGCATGCATACGGTGATAGCATTGTGTTTGGTAGGAGTGGCATTACCATGGTGCGGGTAAACTATGAACATGATCCAGTAAAGACCATTTCTGTTATGACGCCAAAAAAAACAACCACAGAGGTGCCAGAAAGTGTAACCACCTGGGAGATACGTGAAAAAGAAGGTAAGCGTCTTGGGTATGTTAAATTTCTACGTCG
>JBIIJF010000073.1:0-4939 GCA_044234015.1 Candidatus Babeliales bacterium | reverse complement strand
GGAGGCTAGATAGATGAATGGTAGGCAGAGCATGATGGTGAATACGGGAAAATGTAGACTTGTCATGGCTGCATGCAAGTAGGCACTCGCCGATAGGATGCCAAAAACACATGCCCAACAGCTGCTTGAAAATAAGCCAAACACAAAATTTGCCGCAATAGATTCGCCAAAAGTTTTTTTGAGCAAATTGAATGATGTTGAGATACCGCTAATAACGTTTTTATTTTCGAGTGCAATTACTTGCGGTACTAAAAAGGTTGTTACAGACCATGCAACGCTGAGCAGCCATCCAATAAGATTTCTGATAAAACTAACAATTGAAAATCCTCGTTCGTTTCTGTTGCCTGCAATAGTACGAATAAGGATGCCGACCGTTAGGTTGAAAATAACCCAACAAGCCATATGCCATATGGTTTTGCCTGTATCCATGAGTAGCTGCTTCCATGTTATTGATTGCTTGTGTAGAGTAGCGTTTGCGTACAGTGTAATCATACTTTCTAGTAGCTGGGGCAAGAGTAGTCCTAAAAATAAAATGCCAAAAAGACTGAGCAGGGCCAGTTCTGGATTGCCGCTGCCTGTGTACGTGTACCTGTAGTGTGCAACATGGCAGCCTTGTGCGGTAAGAGTTTCTGTTGAGCTGATGCAGGTAAAATTACCTAAAAAACGTATAACCAGCGCGTAGAGTACTATGCATTGCAAGATGCCTCCACCAATCATGCGCATCACGGCAAACCAGTAAAAAGCTTTGTATTCATGCATTAAGATAAGCGCTTGTTTTAAAATCAGCCAACCGTTTTCTAAGCGTGTGCGTAGAGCTTTTACCACAGTAACCCCTTGTGATTAAAAAGAGAATAAAGTAACGACGCTATAAAAATAGCAAAAGGGACTTGGGGAGGAGTAGGTTTGATCATTATAGGCGAGAAAAAGCTAGAAATGCCTCGATTGCAATCAAGATAATAATAACCACTGTCAGCAGCTCTTCGTGGATAGTGTCAAGCCTGTCTTGGTAGACCTGGTACAAATCACTAATGATAGCTAATTTGCGGTTGATTGAATCGCGCCATTCTTGAATAGACATTTTCTCTACAAGCATGGCGTAGAGGCGAGAGTAATACGCGTCGCCGGCAAGTTTAATACTATTTTCCAATCGCTCCGTGACAACGGAAATATCAACGCGTAGCTTTGCAAGCCGAGAAACGGGCAGGTCAACACGTTCGCCAATGAGTGGAATGTATGCCCGTAGTGGTACCTTGTACGAAGGCTGGGCATAAAAATAATTCAATTTTTTATCCAATGTGCGGTCAAAATATTGTAGTTCAAGCTTTTGAATATTGGCAGACTCAAAAAACTCCAGTGGCTCAAAATATTCATCGTCGTAAATGAATGACGCAGCGCTGTCTACAATGATGAGGTCCTGGCCATAATAACCAATACTGGAGGCAAGGATTTCATCTTTTTGGTAATCAGATAGGTTGTATACTTCAAGGCGCAATAGCGATGCAATCTTGCTACCGTAGGTTGATTTAAAATCTTCTGGCGAATATTCACCCTTGAGTGGGTACACTTGGATAGCGAAATAGGAGTTTTTAAGGCTGTAGAATCGTGGTTTGTTGATAGCTGTGATGATATTTTTAAAGGTATTTTTTGCATCAATTTCAGCCTTTTCATCAAAGCTTTTTTTGATATCAATTATTTTTACCTTTAAATCCTCAAAAGTATCTTCAAAAGGAATACGGTAGCAGAAAGAGATAACGCCAAAGTGGTGAATTTTACTCGATATGCAGCTTGCACCACCGGAGCCAGGCATGGGGCTTGCTCCGTCATCAGACATTCTGAAAGCCAGAGGGATATGGTAGTTTTTAAAATAGGCAGACAGCGGCATAACGCAGGTGCTTACTAGTCCCTTTTGTTTAATCGCCTCTAAATTAATATCGTCGCCGATATCAAAGGCATAGAACAAAAGAATGTTTCCAGTGAATGTTTGGCGAGGCGATAAAATATCAGCATTCATGCGGTTCCTTTTAGTTTGCCCTCAACCTTACCATGGCTGTAGGGCGCCTGTCGATACGTATTTTAACCCATACTCTTCCCATTTCCTAGGGAGCTTGTGCTACCTTTGGGTAGTGAATTTTATACCAAAGGAGCTTGTTATAATGCCTTGTCGTTTTATATTATTTCTTACCTTGCTGTCTGTACACAGTATTTTACAAGCAGGGCCAAAGCAAAAAGAAAAAAAAATTGTTAAAACTGCCACTCATGCAAAAACTATCGAACAAGCAGAGCCCGTTGATCAAGAAAAAGACATTTATCAGTGGCTTCGTACGTATGCAGAGGTGGTTAGCACAGTACAGGATAAGGCGTTTCGGTCGGTACACTTTAAGGACTTTATTGAGCGATCACTCAAAGCTGCTGCGGCAGATATCGATGCCCACTCGGCTTTTTTGAATAAAGAAAGTTACGGCGCAGCAGTTGATTCTGCTTCAGGCGAGTTTTCTGGCATAGGGATTAGCATTATTAGCAAGCCAACAGAAGATGATTCCCTGGGGATTATTGATGTTGTCTCTGGTGGTCCTGCAGAAAAAGCGGGGATTAAGGCCGGTGATAAAATAGTTGAGGTGGCAACTAAAAAATTGCGTGGCCTCTCTTCAGATGAAGTAATTAATTTGCTCAAAGGGGTTGTGGGTAGTACAGTTGTGCTCAAGGTAATTCGGAATAAAAAGCCATTAGAATTTACGGTAACACGGGATATTATCAAAGATCAGGCATCGCTCTGTTATCATTTTAAAGAGCAAAATATTTATTATCTCTCACTTAAAATTTTTAGTAATTCAGTTGCAGATCAGATTGGATCATTACTCAAGCAGGCAAATACTGGTCAATGCAAAGGCATAGTGTTTGACCTGAGGCGTAACCCTGGTGGGGTGCTTGAATCTGCCATAGAAATGGCTGGACTGTTCTTAAAAAAACGCTCGCTGGTCGCAATTACCAAAGATAAGCGGGGCAATATAGTCAATAAATACTACACTGCGCGTGAACCGCTCCTGACTTCTGCAACACCAATTATCATTTTAATTGATAATTTTACTGCATCGGCCGGTGAAATTTTAGCGGGAAGCTTGCAGCACCATGCCATGCAAGAGGCTGATGGCAGTAAGCCGCTCATGGTTTTTTTGGTGGGAACAACGACTTTCGGCAAAGGTTCAGTGCAGGAAGTTATTCCCATCAGCAATGGTTGTGCGCTCAAGTTGACAACGATGTTGTATTATTTGCCAGGGGATAATTCCATTCAAGCCACTGGCATAGCACCTGATTTTGTTATCAAGCCAAAAATTGCACCCGCAGAAGAGTTGAAGTGGGTGCAAGAAATGTATGGTAAGGAGCAATCGCTCAAAAATCATATTACTGCCAAGGAAGCTTCTGGAAAAGAAGATTCTAAGGGTCAAAAAAAAGAAACAGTTGAAAAAAAGATCGATGCTAAGGGTGATGAACCAGAGACCCCAGCATCGATAGAGGAAAAGCAAAAAGAAGCTATTCAGCAGGACAACCAGGTGCAGGCGGCGGTGAACATGATCAATTTGCTCTCTTTGGCCAAAAAGGCACAGCCAAAAAGCGTGGCAACGCGCAAGAATGCGTTAAGCTTTTTGAAACAGCATTTTATGTCCGATGATGCAACTGAATTGGTGAAAATTGGTGGATAGCAAACGCAACAGAGAGTGTGCCCGACAGGGTTCGAACCTGTGACCTACGGATTAGAAATCCGTTGCTCTATCCAACTGAGCTACGGGCACATCACAGATTAATGGTCGGGGCGACAGGATTCGAACCTGCGACCCCTCGCTCCCAAAGCGAGTGCGCTACCAACTGCGCTACGCCCCGCGACCAAAGTTTTGATGTGCGATTTCAAATCGAAAAAATGGGGTGGACGACGGGACTCGAACCCGCGGCATTCAGAACCACAATCTGACGCTCTACCACCTGAGCTACGACCACCGTGTGCAAACTCAAAAAATATGTAAAACAGATTTTATTGAGATGGATAGTAGTATAGGCTCTTTTTCTTAAAAATCAAAAGAAAAGTGCAAAAAACATCTCTTTTTGAGAACTAATTTACAGGAGCCCCTGTTGGTTAAGATCGTACTAAGATCCTTGCTGCTTGCTTTGCGAATGGGGCTAAGGCTGCGTGGCTAACTTCAATAGCTGCTGTTCGTCGCCCGGATGGGGCAGAGGGGAACTGTTGAGCAAAAGTACCGTCAGCCTGCAGATGTGTCTGTGGAGGGATGAGCAATGAGCGTGCAAGGGCCTGATAATCAGTTGCCAGGGTGCCAGCATCAGTAATTATTGGGCGAGCGACTTCCATGAGCTGCTGAGCATTTACCACGGCAGCATGGTTGTACAGAGCAGCAAGCTCTTTGCTTAACCCTAAAACTTGTGTTCCTGTTTGCATGAAAGTGCGTAATGATGTGTCAAGCTCATCAGCCAGGCGTGCAATTTCCGGGTCTTGCCGTGCGTCTTGGTGGACAGCAAAAAATACCTCCGGGTTTTTGGAGGCTTCTACTGCTAACGGCTCCTGAGCAGCTACTTTTGCCATCATTATTATAGATTCAATCGTTTTATGTCTAATTCCCATGTGTTGCTGGTACCAAGAGTAGGCACCGTATGTAATGCCTACCATGATCAGGAAAAACAACGACCACACAATGATTCGCTTAATCCGTAATGATGTTCGCGGGGAGCTTGGTGTAAGCTTGTCTAGAATGCTGCGGCTGCTGGCAATCGTCTCTGCAAGCCGCATTTTATCTTTTGGGGAGAGATAGCCCAGGGAGAGTGGTTTTTTTTTGTTATTGACAACGCTTATGTCGTATCGAATAAGAGGGGGTGGCGTTGCACCGTGTAGGCTAATGGTAGAGAAGAATAGGCAAATAAGTGCGACTAGCTGCAT
>JBIIJF010000011.1:0-12236 GCA_044234015.1 Candidatus Babeliales bacterium | reverse complement strand
TGCTGAGCTTGCAAGACATTCGCGTCGAAGATGTTATGACACTCCAGGACGAGCTCAACTTGCATCCAACAGCACTGGAAGCAGCTTATTTAATTGCTGCAAAATACAGGCATGATTGGCTACGTGTTTTACTTGCACAAGAGACAACGCTCAAAGAGTTTGCGGCGGAGATTGGAGCACATGCTGAATCCATTGGTGCTTTATACCGTAAGCTCAAGCGTTTAGAAAAATTTCCTTTCATTACATCGGCGGTTGGCGCATCGTCTTGTATCGATCGTATGATTGAGTATCTTGACCGTGGTATTCATGTGGTACTCGAATTTGGAACACAAACATCCATGCTTTGTTATTTGTTGGTGGCAAATATTATTTCTCGCCGTGTGCATGAGGCATACGTCACCAAGACTGAAGCATTTTTAGCCTCACAAAACAGTGCTGCGCAGCCGCGTCAGTTGATTATTACCATCGAAGAAGCGCATAAATTTTTAAATCCAGCAGCCGCCAAGCAGACTATTTTTGGCATTATTGCACGCGAGATGCGGAAGTATTACGTCTCTCTGCTCGTGGTTGATCAGCGCCCATCGGGGATTGATCCTGAGATTATTTCCCAGATTGGTACAAAAATTATTGCGCAGTTGAATGACGAAAAAGATATTCAAGCGGCTTTGACCGGCGTGAGTAACGCAGGAGGCCTACGATCTATTTTGGCGACCCTTGACTCAAAAAAACAAGCACTTGTTATGGGGCATGCAATGCCGATGCCGGTTGTAATAAAAACACGTGAATACGATGAGGTTTTTTACCAGACGATGATGACCACAAAGAGCACGCAGCAGCTGGTTGATGAAATTTTTTAATGCTGCCGTCGTTGACGCTTTTGTGCAAACGCGTTACCCTCTCGGATGATTAATTGTGCACATTATATCAAAGGAGATGTTATGAAAAAGTTACTCGCATTAGCTGCAGCTGCATTGACGCTTGGTAGTAGCGCCATGCCTGCAAATCAAAATGCAAAAAAGGCTACAGCACCACAAGGAGCAAAAGTGAACCAATCAAATACCACCGTAGCAAGCACACAAACACAACAGTTTGCCGGAAAAATTGTTTCAATTGATAGTCTACAAATTATGCAACTTTCTGATGAGGGCCAAAAGCTTGCCGGTAAAATTCAAAAAGATATCGATGCTTTCCAAGGCGAAATTAAAAATGTTCAAAAAGAGCTTGCTGATTTGCAAACCGGTATTGAAAAACAAGCAAAGCTGTTGACCCAAGATGCGCTGACGCAAAAAGCTGATGAGCTTGCAGCAAAAAGAAAAACCTATGAACGTACCTTTGCAGACAAAGAAGAGCAACTGCGTGCAAATATTCAAAAGCAGCAAATGGCCCTGCGTGAGCGCCAAATGAAGGTGATTAACAGCGTTTCTGAGAAAGAAGGCTACTTGGCAATGCTTGATAAAAATACCCCAGGGTTGCTGTTTGTTTCCAACTCAATCGACAAAACAGACGACATGCTCAAAGCGGTGAATAAACATTTTAGTGCCTCTGCAGATACGGCAAAAGCTCCTGCTAAGGTTGAACAAGTGAAAACTGTATAATTTATTATGATTCTTAACCTGCCCTTGCAGACTATTCTGACTGTAATACCTGATGTAAAGCGCTGTTCCGCCGATCTTTCGCTTGTTGTGCAAGCTGTTAGATCCTTGGGCGGTGCTACAGCTCATGATCTTGCTATTGTTTTTGATTCGGGCGACGCATCGGTGTTTGATCCAGTTTCACTCAAAGCGGTTCAGTCTAGCGCTGCGGGGGTGGTTATTGCCTCGTGTGACATTCCTGGTAAGCCGATGCTCGTTGTTGCTGATCCGTTAGCAACATACAATGTCATATTGGCCTATGCACGGCAACATCGTGTACATGCACCCTCTGTTATTGCCGACTCGGCATCCATTCACCCATCAGCGGTTATTGAACCGGGTGCGGTAATTGGTCGAGATGTGATTGTACATGCTTTAGCCTATGTTGGACGCGGGGCAAAAATTGATGAGGGTGTGGTGTTGCACCCGGGAGCAAAGGTTCTTGATGACTGTATTGTTGGAAAGCACAGTATTGTCCAGGCAAATGCAGTGATTGGGGCCGATGGTTTTGGTTACGAAGTAACTAAAAAAGGAATGCGTAAATTGCCACACGTTGGGACGGTAGTGATTGGCAAGGGCGTTGAAGTTGGTGCTAACTGTATGATTGACCGTGCCTTGTTTGAGCAGACCGAAATTGGTGACGGGGTCAAGTTAGACAATGGGGTGCACATTGCCCATAATGTGCGTATTGGTGCAAGCACCGCCATTTTGGCACAGACCGGGATTGCTGGTAGCGTGGTGATTGGGCGCGGGTGCCAGATAGGTGGTCAGGTTGCGATTAAAGACCACGTGATTATTGGTGATGGGGTTAAAATTGTTTCTAAAAGCGCTGTGATGAATGACGTTGCCTCTGGGCAGATTGTCTGTGGGATTCCAGCTATTTCTTTTTCTCAGTGGAAGCGAATTACTGTTTCCCTGTCAAAATTACCAGATGTACTTAAGTTAACAAAAACATATTTTCCAGATGCCTCAGCTACACCGGCTATTAAAAAAAAGCAATGGTGGCGGCAAATTTTTGGGGCTTAATCGAGTGACCTTTGCATGATTAATACGCTCGTTCTTGGTCGTTCTGGAACAACTCTTGCTACAAGGCTTGCGCACCGGCTGCAGCTACCTATTTGTTACTATCATGAACAACAATTTTCAGATGGCGAAATTTCTGTTGTGCTTAGTTTGCCAAGTAACGTGGACAATATTGTTCTGGTTGCCGAGTTTTTTACGCCAGGAGATCTTTCCATCAATAGCCAATTTTTGGCACTGCTTGTTCTCCTGAGACAGCTTGAGGCTGCTCATGTTACAGAACTTTGTGTGTTTGTGCCGTGCCTTCCCTACTCTCGGTCAGCAGACTTGCAATCCTCACCGCTCCTGCTTTTCTTTGAGCAATTAAAAAATTTTTATCGCGCCCGGCTCATTACGGTTGACCTGCATGATGCTACCTTAGTTCGTACGTATCCAGAGCTAATTGTCTCGGTGGACACATCACCTCTATGGGCAGAACAGGTAGAATCGCTGATGCTTGATCAGGAAAAGACCTGCGTTGTCTCCCCTGATGCGGGCGGGAAATGGCGTGCCATGGATTTGGCTAAGCGGCTGGTTCTCCCTGTTTATGTGCTTGAGAAAATGCGTCATCCTGATGGAACGGTATCTTTTTTGCCCCTTGAGCAGAGTCTGGCTAATTTTACCGTGATACTGCGCGATGATATGGTAGATACCGCTAACACAGCGGTTAATGCGGCTCTTGAGCTTAAAAAAAATGGTGCGAGTCGCGTGATTGGCTTTTTTACGCATGCGATCTTTTCTCCTGGGGCGATTGAGCGCTTACAGGCTAGCAACCTCCAGAAAGTTTTTATTATGGATACAGTGCCGCGATATAAGGCACCATTTTCATTAATTTCATTGGACGATATTTTAGTAACCACGCTACACAATGAGTTGGGGAGCCACGATGAGCGGCACAAAATTAGCAGCAACAGAGCCTCGGTATGACTTCAGCGCTATACGCGCCATTATTGGCCTTGGCAATCCTGGCTCTAAGTATGTTCGCAATCGCCATAATATTGGCTTTCGCGTAGTTGATGCTATTGCCGATGCTGCTGGGCTCAGCTGGCAAACCGCTGAAAATATGGTTTACACGGCTATGCCTCGTGATGGTCGCCAGCCAATCTATCTCATTAAACCACAGACTTACATGAATACCTCCGGGCAAGTAATGCCATGGCTCACTAAAAAGGGCATAAAGCCCGAACAAGTGCTTGTTGTGCACGATGAGCTTGAAAAAAAGTTTGATCAAGTTGTATTAAAGTTTGGTGGTAGCCATAAGGGCCACAATGGCTTGCGGTCGATTATTGCGGCTGTAGGGGCTGATTTCTGGCGGGTTCGGGTAGGAATAGATCGTCCATCTGATAAGGATGAGGTGCCAAACTACGTATTGGCCAATTTCCCCCCAGCAGAGGAAGCAGAAATTCCATTTGTAACAGAAAAAGCCGTTAGGCTTATTTTAGGGTAAAATGCCTTTTAACTGGTCGTTTTACCAACTTATTTGTTTGTGATATAGTGTAAAAACGCCGAGTGGCGCATAGATGTAACTCTTTGAAAGGTAACCGTGATCTCAATATCTGATTTCCGTAAAAATTCGACTAAACTTCTTTGGAATAATGAACCTTGGCTTGTGATAGATTACCATTCGGTAAAACCTGGTAAGGGCGGTACGTACATGCGTACAAAAATGAAAAACATGATCACTGGTCGCGTTTTGGAAGAGACCTTTCGGTCAGCTGAAAAATTTGAAGAGCCAGATCTTGAATACAAAGAGATGCAATTTTTGTACAAAGATGAGCATTATCAGTTCATGGATCAGGCAAGCTATGAACAAGTTGGTTTTGATGAAGATCAGCTTGAAACTGTCAAAAAATATCTCAAAGAAGGCATTGTTTACAATATTCTGAATTTCAAAGGCAAGCCTATCTCTGTTGAAGCTCCAACGTTTATGATTCTTGAAGTTGTAGAAACTGTACCAGGTGTCAAGGGTGACACTGCACAGGGTGGCAATAAACTGGCAAAACTGGAAAGCGGTGTAACCGTGCATGTGCCTCTTTTTATTAACGAAGGCCACAAGGTTAAAATTGACACACGCGAAGATAAGTACATAGAAAAAGTTGACTAGTAGAACTCTGTAGGACGGCTGCACCATGGATGACAAACGTAATCAAATTGATGATGTAAATATTCTACCCATAGATCAAGAGCTTGATGCTGAGGCCTTGCTGCAGGCATTGCAGCAAGAGAAAGAAGAAGATGAAGCAGATCTGGAGCTCAAGATAAAGCTGAGTTCACGTCGTGATGAGCGCCACCTTGCTTTTTATTTGTTGTATGCAATTGATCGTTCTGAGTATGAATTATCGCTCTCAGATGCCGTCGCTCTTTTTGAGCAGGGCTTTGAGTGTACCATCCCGTCCGACTCTTTTCCGTTAATGGTGGTGCAGGGGGTGGTTGAAGGGCGAGATCAGTTTGATCAGCTTTTAACCCCTCACCTCAAAAATTGGCGGCTAGAACGTCTTGGCTGCTGCACAAAGCTCATTTTGCACATGGCTATGTGGGAGTTGAATCATAAAAACGCCGTTGCCTCCATTGCAATTAATGAAGCAGTTGAGCTGGCAAAAGAGTTTGCAGAAAAAGATGCGTACAAATTTATTAATGGCATTTTGGATGAGATGGTCAAAAAGACTGCAACTCCAGAAGAAGTAACGGTAGGCGTAGAATGAAGCACACGCAACAATATCCTTGGCTCTATGAGGTTGATGGCAACTGTGGCCCACTCTTTTTTATCTTAGGCATGTGTGCCCTTGAGGGCGAAGAAATTGCGTTGCGACATGCTGAATTCTTAAAACGTTTATCAGAAAAGCTCGGGTTTAAGCTAATTTTTAAGGCTGCATTCGACAAAGCAAATCGCCTTTCTGTTAGTAGTAAGCGAGGGATTGGCATTGAGGCCGCATGTGCTATTTTTGAAAAAGTGCGTACGCAGTTTGATCTACCCGTCATTACCGATGTGCATGAAGTTTCTCAGATAAGCACCATTGCTCAGGTGGTGGATGTGCTGCAGATCCCTGCAATGCTCTGCCGCCAAACAGATTTGTTGGTGTCAGCAGCTGCAACAGGCAAGCCGGTGTTCATTAAAAAAGGGCAGTTCCTTGCCCCTGGCAATATGCAGCAGATCGCAGAAAAAGCACACTCCACAGGCAATAAGCATGTTTGGCTTGGTGAACGTGGAACAACCTTTGGCTACCATGATTTAATTGTTGATTTTCGTGGATTTGAGACCATGAAGCAAACAGGTGCGCCGGTTGTTTTTGATGTGACTCATTCAGTGCAGCGTCCTGGTGGGCTTGGCACATCCTCTGGTGGAGAGCGCCGTTTTGTGCCGCCATTGGCGGCTTCTGCCGTTGCCCAAGGGATTGCTGGACTGTTTATGGAGGTGCACGAAACGCCCGAACTAGCACATTCTGATGGGCCAAATTCCATCCGCTTGTCTGATCTTGAGGGCTTACTTGCCTACCTTCTTGAGCTTGATGCCTGGACCAAGGCACGCAGTTTGCCAGCTTGTGTGTGAAGATGATGTTTAACACCTTTGTAAAAGATGCATGCCCATGAATAAACATTTTTTAGCAACTATCTTACTTGCTTCCCTCTGTTTTCCGTATGCTGCACCAGTGATAATCATTGTGCATGGTACTGGCTCTGCAAACAAAACATGGTGGAATCCGGGTGGTGCATTTTTTAAAGAAGTAGAAAAAACAGCAGAATTACTAGGTCAACACGTTGTGCCATTCTGTTGGTCTGGCTTGCCAACCTATGATCAAATCTCAGTAGCTGGTAAAAATTTGGCGCAGCTTATCTTAAGCTATCCAGCAACGGATCGTGTTGTTGTTATTGGGCATAGCCACGGAGGGAATGTCCTTAACAAGGCAACGCAGGAGCTTTTTGATCCGCTTGCAAAAATCTGTGGCGGACTTTCTTCTCGCCCAATTCGTGAAATTATTGAACAAATGTATCAGAGCATTAAGACTCGGCCGGCGCAAACGGTTGCTGAGTTGGTTGTGCCCGTGCCTATGCAAATGCATGGTGGCTTTGATTATACCTACACATTGCGTGCAATTCCTGATATCAAAATGGCTATTGATGCGTACAAAATATCGCCTGTTTACGAAAAGAAAAATATTATTGATTGTGCCATTTATCTTGGAACACCCGTGGATGAGCATCAGTATAAGCCGTGCATGGATGTTGTTGGTAACCTGATTAATTTTTATTCATCTGCTGATCGCTATCAAACTGTTATTGGGCTGTATGATCGTTGCTATAAAAAACATCCGCAAGTAGCAAATCTTGAAGTTTTTGTAAAAGAAAAACATATCAATGCACCGGTCAGCCCTAATCATTTTGAACTGCATATGCCACTGATTGGCAAGTGGTTGTTGTTGGTCCCTGAGGTGCTTAAGTGCAGTCAGCATGCAGCACATAATTTTAAAAAATTTGCATACGGCCGTAATGGCGTTGTTGTTTTTGACGAGGCAAAAGGGCCAATCTACTTGCAAGAAAATGAGCGTGATGCCTATCTTGCAAAATTCAAGCGTGTTCCTGTGCTACCAAACCAGCACGCTACGATGGCTGCAGATGCCGCTGCTATTCTACCAGCCGTCATTGCACAAGAAAATGCTGAGGATCTTTCAGAAGAGGCTGAGGTTGAGGCTGGCGTGGTTGCTGAGTATGTGCAGGCACAAGCGCAGATAGTTGCTGAAGTAGTCAGTTAACAATAGATTTAGTGATGCATAAAAAAGAGAAGAGGCCGAGGTTATCAAAAGTAACTTTGGCCTCTTCTCTTTTTTAGCTGTATTCCAAGTTCAGAGTTTTATTCGATTGGCAGGGGCCTGAGATAGCCGCCGGTTATAACTGCCAGATTGCCGCCTATTCCTAACTGTGCGCTAACAATAACCATGCCCCCGGGTGCATTGAGGAAGGGGACGTAGATTAAACCAACACCAACACCAGCATCAGCGCACAGGCTTATGCCCATACCCAAATTAATTTGTTTATCTGAATCAAAGAAGGTGTGGCGAGATGCCTCAGTAAAAATAATAGCGTCAAGGCGAATACTGAGTTCAAATTGTACCCCCCAGCTGATAATTGATGCTTCAAAGCTTCTATTTCTTGTTTTTCCGCTACCATCAGTGTACTGCATGGTGAATGTAGGGTTTTGATTTCCGTAGATTAAAGCAGCTGTTGGATCAACAGCAATAGCAATCCCGTTCAGTTTCAATTGTTTTAATGCTTTGATTTGAGCCTTTCTAATCTCGTTGAGCTCTTCGGTTTGTTCTGGGGTAAGCAGACTGCCATACTGATTGGTTGTATGTGTTAACAGTTTTACCAGGTCAGCGTCTTTTGCCTTCATGAGTTGTTGCGCCAAAAAAGCTGGCAGGGCAGGGGTATTGGCAAGAGTCTTTTGGATACGTGGCTTGAGGGAATTTTTCTTCTGTGCCATGACATTAGCTGTAAACATGCTTGAGATAGCAAGCATGAGAAGAAGTGACTGTTTCATTGTTAAGAAATCCTTTTTTGTGGGAGTTAGGCCAGTGATGAAAATTGCTCGAAATATATCATGAAATGGGCATAGCCACAATATTTTTCCGAATTAGTTTTTCCTAAAAATCGGTGTTTAAGCTTTGTTCATACAACTTGGTAACAAATTCCCAGTTAATGGTTGACCACCATGCTGTCACGTAGTCCATGCGCTTGTTTTGATATTTTAAATAGTAAGCATGCTCCCACACATCCAGCCCCAGGATTGGGAACAGGCCCATAGCCAGCGGGGTGTCTTGATTAGCTGTGGAGGTAACAACGAGTTGTTTGCTTTTGTTCACACAGAGCCATGCCCAGCCGCTACCAAAACGTGTTTGTGCAGCTTTGTTAAAACTTTCTTTAAATGCGGCAAAAGAGCCAAGTGAGGCATTGATTGCTGCTGCCAGAGGACCGGTTGGGAGCTCTTGAGCACCAGGCGTCATCATGAGCCAAAACAGCGTGTGGTTAAAATGGCCACCGGCATTATTTTGCAACCGTGTACGGACGCTCTCCGGTAATTTTTCTAAGTTGGAAAGCAGCTCTTCCAGCGAATATTGCTGTAAATCAGGGACTTCTTCTAGCGCTTTGTTGGCGTTATCGATGTAGGCCTGGTGGTGTTTGGTGTGGTGAATCTGCATGGTGTTTGCATCAATGTGTGGCTCGAGGCCAGCGTAATCGTACGGTAGTGGTGCAAGGGTAAAAGGATATTTATAGCCTAAAAGCGTGATGTCGGCAGGTTTCATGTGTAACTTTCTTGGTTGGTGTGAAAAACACATTCTGTACTGATGGAATCCAAGCCACAGCATACACCCAAGAAGCGCAATCGTCACCGCGATTGTTATTATTTTTCTCATAGATTGTCCTTAAAAAAAGAGCCCCTGCGAAACAACTTCGTGTCGCAGGGGCAGTAGATTTACAAAATTATTTTGTTATTCCTTGGCGTCCTTTTCTTCGGCAGTGGTGTCCTTTTCTTTGGCAGTAGGTTTTGAACCGGTCCAAAAGCCAAAAGTTGCTCTTTCAAGGATCCATGGGCCCCAACCCTTTTGGGCTGCAGTTTGTGCTGCTGCAGCTTCGACTGTTGGTTGTGCTGGCACGGAACCCTCTGGCGCACCCGTGCCGTCGCCATCTGATGCATCATCACCTGAACTTGAACCACCGGTTGCTGGTTCTGGTGTCTTGCTGCCCTCAGAGCCAGAGCCTGATCCTGTGCCATCGCTAGCATCAACTCGTGCGCGTTGCCTACTCAGTAGTCTTGTCAGCTCAGATTCTGTTGGTGCATCGTGAAGATGGCAAGGTTTTTTTCTGGCAGCTGCCGCAGCTTTTTTTTCTTTGAGAGCGGCGAGAGGGTCTCTGTAGTCGGTGGCTGAATACACCCCATTACGAGTCGATTGTTGATTTCCAATCTTTCCTAAACTTTTTGCGATACCATCCAATTGGATTGGTTTATCATTAGTTTCACCAGAGAGCCAAGATTGGTATGGTTTGAGGTTGTAGGAAGTATGAACGGGAATTGCTGCTATCCCATTACAGAGCAGCGTTCCCTCTTCGTTTCTTGTTACGTTGATAATGCCAGTTTCGATGATGAATAAGTTGTAGGTTAGAACAGGCTTAGCTCTATCTATCCCTTCGGCCAACAGCACTTGGTAGCACTTGTCTCCATGGCCCTCAACTGAGACAGGTTTGATATCAGCAAATTCACTAGGCTCTAGGCAGATACCATTTACTATGATACGGAAGCCTGTGTAGTTTCTAACTGTACTCTCTGCCCCCTGGACCGCACTCATCCCCATCAGCACCAACCCAACAAGGCTTACAACCTGTTTCCTTGTCGTCATTCCCAAAAAATCCATATTTCCCCCTCTTGGCTATCTCATGACAAATATTGTTACTATCTGTAATATAAAAAAACATGACAGCAAAAAGCAATACATTGAGAATGGGGCAAAAAAGAGGCGTAGTCTACGGATGCAGGCGGCAGATTATGCTTTTAATTTTTCGTTCATCACGAACATCAAAATACCGGCAGCAACGGAAGCGTTAAAAGAGATATCTGGTGCGCGTTGCGGTAGGGTAATTAGGGTCCCAAGTTTTTTAATTTCGGGGGAAATACCACTAGCTTCGTTACCAATAATCAAGCACGCAGGGCCTTTGAACTCAGTGGTCATAGCGTTTGTGCCACCATCAAGAACGGCCATGTACAGGTTATAGCCGGCAGCTTTAAGCTCCAGGGCAGCGGATTTAATGGTCGGTGCTAGGTATATTTCAACGTGTTCAGCAAGGCCAGCAGAGGCTTTGAACACGGCAGCATTCATAGGAGCCCCTTGGGACTTACACAATACAACGCCACTAACGCCAATACAGTTTGCAGAGCGCAAAATGGCGCCAACGTTGCGGACGTCTTGCACGGCGTCAAGGACGACGATCAACGGCTTTTTTGCCGGATCAAAAACTTTTTCTGCATATTTGAATGGGGATACCCAGGCGATAACACCGTTGTGGTCAGGGGTGCCAGCCATCCGGTCAAGGATTGCACGGGTGACGTACTGAATGTTTGGGACATATTTTGGCATGAACTCAGCCATCCGATCCCAAGCTTTTGGGGTTGGCTTGGTGGTGTACAAAGCGATAAGTTTACGGCGGTTTGCCTTGAGCATTTCGATGATTGGATGGGCGCCGTAAAGAATTTCGCCAACTTTTGTTTTTTGTGTATTTTTAATGGTCATGGCCGTATCGGATGGTTGTGGGTGCAAAAATAGGGATTTTTATCGAGTCTGTGTATTGTTACATTCACAGAATATGCTGACCAGTTTATACTATCTTTTCGTTTAGCGCAAAAGTCCATTCCATGCAGCAAAGGGAAGTAATGTTTATTCTTGAGGGTAATACGGGGGTAGGTAAATCGACCTTTTTACGGCTTATGCAGCAGTATGCCCCTGGGGTAGATGTTATTCAGGAGCCAGTGGATAACAGTTGGGGCCTCCAGATGCATGGAAATTCCCTCTTGGGCAATTTTTATGAAAATCCGCACCGCTGGGCGTACACCATGGAAACATTCACTATGATGACCCGTGTGCGTGAGCATGTTCACCACCAGCACCATGCCAAGCCATACAGCCTCATGGAGCGCTCTGTGTATTCAGGGCATTACTGTTTTGCTAAGAATGGCCATGCACAGGGATTTTTTAGTTTGGCAGAGTGGGGGGTCTATTTGCGCTGGGTAGAATTTATGCTCCTGGAAACGTGCAAGCCACCGCGTGGCTTCGTCTATTTGCAAGCATCCCCAGAAGCCTGCTTTTCTCGCCTCCGTGAGCGTGCCCGACATGGAGAAGAGTCCGTGAAGCTTCAATACATGGAGCAATTGCACGACTGGCATGAAAAATTTCTAATTACTAAAGATGGTATTGACGAGCGAATTGCCCAGGTGCCAGTGCTCGTGCTTGATGTTAGCAAAGACCTCCGAAATGACCAATCGCTGGCCATGGAGTATGTTGCTCGGGTGCAACGGTTTATGGATGAAATTCTGAGTGAGGATATCATTCCCGCCCGCAGTACTAGCGTCGATGGTTTGCAGGCAGTGTAATTTTTAGACTACCGTTAAAAGTCTTCTGGCTGACGTGGTTGATCGTCGTACGCTTGCTCAATCAGACGGATTGTTTCTCTGCCTGCAAGGCTACTTTTTTTGTGAGGCGTGGTTTTAGGTTATTGTACTGTCGAATCTTTGAACCCAACAGCCTTGAGCAGCTTCTTCTCAACTTTTTGCATGACCTCAAATTCAGCATCCGTCTGATGATCATAGTTGAGCAAGTGTGCAATGCCGTGTGCAAGTAACACGGTCATATGATCATCAAAGTAGCGGTTCCAACGAATGATAGCATCTTTGCGGACGTACTCAAGCGAAATAATAATATCACCCATATTTTTATCTTCAGGACTCTTTACCACAATTTTTTGTCCTGGCTTAAGCGACTCGTGGTAGGGGAAAGATAAAATGTC
>JBIIJF010000086.1:0-4204 GCA_044234015.1 Candidatus Babeliales bacterium | reverse complement strand
CCTTGTCTTTGTCGCGGTAGGTTTTATTATACCGACGAATGGTGGCGTTGGTGGTGAGCAAAATGCCAAGGTCAAAATCAGCGTACCCAAGGCTTGCAAGCATGGTAGCAGCTGTTTTTTGTAGCGCAGTCTTGCTCACACGGATGCTGCGCTGGGTATCCCGAATCGTAATCATACAGAAGCCTTCCAGCCATTTGCGGTCTCTTCCATGCAAGGGGCTTCAAGCGTTTGGTTGCTGTAATCGATTGCTTTTGTTTTGCTAATCCCCACGAGTACAGCTTCTTGTTTTTTGATCTCTGCAAGCAGTTTCGCGTCCGGCCAGTGAATGGTGAGGTGTGCGAGTTCTGTTTTTAGAGAAAGCTGTTTTTCACTCTTGAGGCGGCGGATGCGACCAACCAGCTCAATTACGGCATTCATGCAGCTACGGCTGGTGGCAAATTGGTACCCAAAACGGCTATTGTTCAGTGTAGTGATGTGGAGAGAAATAGCCTGCTCTTTATTTTTGTACAGTTGTTGGTACAGCGTTTCTGTAAGGTGAGGCAAGAAAGGTGCGAATAGTTGGAGGAGTGCAAAACCAACTTCACTCAGTACAAACTGTGTTTCAGCGCGCAGGGTAGGGGTATATTTTTCTGGGTTAAAGAACTGATCTTTTACCAGCTCAAGATAGTTATCACAGAAATCATTCCAAAAGAATCGCTCAACGCATTCAAGGGCGGCATGGTATTCATATTGATCAAAAAGCTCTTGGTAGCGACTATACGTCGTGCTGATGCTATCCGTAACCCATTGGTTAAGGGTATCGGTGACCGGCATTTTTTCTACATTGTTCAAATCAACATGTTCAGTAATAAAGCGGAATGCATTCCACATTTTGGTTATCAGGCGCTGGCCAATTTTGAGCTGATTTTCACTGAACGCTGTATCAGCACCGAGCTTGCCGCAGGCTGCCCAGTAGCGGATAACATCAGCTGGATAGGTGCTGAGGAGGCCTTCAGGGGTCATCTTGCTGTTTTCTTTGGATTTGGAAATCTTTTCACCTTTGCCGGCAAGCACGTGCCCTGAGATTACAATATCGCGCCATGGGATGGACTTGTTGTGATAGTGTGCCTTGATGATTGTGTAGAAGGCCCATGTGCGGATAATGTCGTGCGCTTGCGGCCGCATGCTCATGGGAAAAGTTATGTTGTCTGCAGAGCCCTCTGGCCAGTGCATATTGATGTGGGGAGTGTGGCCGGAGGTGTTCCAGGTATCCATAACATCTGTGTCTGGCAGAATGTTAATGCTCTTACATTTTGGGCAAATACCGCCAGGATAGGCTTGCTCTTGTGGATCAATAGGCAGTTGGGCAAGTTCGGCAAGCATTGTGTGGCCACAGTCTTGGCAATGCCAGGCAGGAAAAGCGATGCCGAAAAAGCGCTGGCGCGAGATGCACCAGTCCCAGTTCAGGTTGCTCACCCAGTCACGGTAGCGGGACTTCATAAAACTTGGGTGCCAGTTGATCTGGTCAGCCAAGGCTAAAAATTCTTCTTTGTGATCAAGAATTTTAACGAACCATTGGGATAAGACTTGGTATTCAATCTCTTGTTTGCAACGCTCGTGAGTGTTGACGTTGTGCGTGATGCTTTTTTGCTCACGCAGAGCTTCGTTAATCGTCAAAAGTTCTATAATTTTTTTACGTGCTTCGTGTGCTTGCATGCCTGCCAGTGGCCCTGCGTGCTGTGTCCAGCGGCCATCAAGCCCAATAACTTGTACAAAAGGCAGCTGGTGTGTTTTGAACCAGTAAATGTCCGTGACATCACCAAAGGTGCAGCACATCACAAGTCCTGTTCCTTTTGCGGGGTCAACTTTGTCATCAGCCATAATTTTGACTCGCTTTTCGTAGATAGGCGTGATGGCAAACCTTCCATGGAGGTGCTTGTAGCGCTCATCGTCTGGGTGGTAGAAAACCCCAACGCAGGCGGCCAGCAGTTCTGGGCGGGTGGTCGCAATAACGAGCTCTTCACCATCTTGGGTTCTGAAGATGATGTTATTAAAGGTGGTATTAACCTCAACACCGTCAAGTTCTGCCTGGGCAACTGAGGTGCGGCAGGTGGTGCAGTATAGAGCCGGCTCTTCTTTGCGGTACACAAGGCCTTTGTTGTACAGATCAATAAACCCATACTGGGCGATCCGGCGGACTGGCGCTGAAATGGTTGAGTAGACCTTGGTCCAGTCGATAGAAAGGCCAAGCTGTTGCCAGAGGTTTTCGAATAATTTCTCTACGGTTTCGGTCTCTTGGAGGCAGAGTTCAATAAAAGCCGACCGCTTCATGAGATGCGCTTTTGTGGCATTTTTCTTTTCTACAAAACGCTCAGTTGGCAGGCCATTGTCATCAAATCCCATAGGGTAGAAGACGTTGAAGCCCTTGAGCCGCTTATAGCGTGCAACAAGGTCTGCGTGGGTGTATGAGTACACGTGACCAATGTGCAAAGAGCCAGAGACCGTTGGGGGTGGGGTATCGATGCTAAAAACTTCTTTGGTGCTCTCTGGGACGTAGGAATAGACGTTATTTTCTTGCCACAAAAGGTGTGCCTGTTTTTCGTGGCTGGCGTGATCATACTGAGCATCTAGGGTTATCCGTTCCATGGAGATTCCTACGGTTTTGGTAAACATGCAACTATCGATATGGCCCCCAGTATAGGCCAAAAATGATTTTTTTACGAATCCAGATTAGGGAGTTTCTTGCTGGCCTGATATCGCTTGTGGTCTACTGGAAGGGGGTGTCATTCAGGCTGGGGGATACAGAGGGGGACTTAGATGAAGCATTATTATTTTTTGCTAATAGTATTTGTACCGTTTTTCTACTCGTTCAGCAGTGCTGCCATACCATCAGAAATACCAGGGTCAATTATTGCTAGAATCCACCGTGGTGATATTGAATTTTGCATAGCTATGATTAATGCAATCGTAAAAGAAAATTCAGAAGACTTTATTCTTCCTGTTGAAGAAAATGTTAATTATAAGGATTTTTGCCAGCAATTCTTGTTTGAAGTAATTGCATCACCAGGGCTTCGCTTAGAGCAACGAGAAAAGTTTTTTGGACTACTACCACCTACTTTTTTTTCTTTGATACTGACTCCTGATCTAGTTGATGGGAGTTCTGCGCTTGAGGCTGATGATTGGTCTTTAAGAAGAGCTATTTTGGAGAATGAATCAAAACGCGTAATTCAGGCTTTGCATGCTAAGCATGGTACTAGGAAAAATGTGCCAGGCCAAATTTTACCAATAGCTTTGGCCGCTTTCTATGGTCAGGAGAAGGTGGTGGAGACATTTCTTGACGTAGGTACAGAGGTTGATCCGGGCGTAAACCATCCATTAGTGAAGGCTTGTGAAAGGCTTTGCGTAGGTGGCAGTTTTCGTCCAGTCGATCCAATACTTTTTGCAAACACTATTTGTATGTTACTTGATCGTGGGTGCTTGCCAACAATGGCGTTACCAGAACATAGAAAACCGTCAGTGCTTTTAAACCGGTCTGATTTGAGCGATGATCTTAAAAAAAAATTGTTAAATCGGTTGTGCGAACACAGGTTATAGTTTTGTTTTTGTCTTTTATTTTGCTAAAATGTCACCCCAATATCCTCCGAAGAAAATTAGTTAGCAAAATTTAGAGAACAAGCATGCTTTTATCATCTGCTTTGAACAAAATAGTTGTAAGTATTCTTTTGTGCTTATCACTCAGTAGTGATCTTCGTGCAACGTTTAAATTTACCCCAGATGCTTTTCCGGTACATGGATATGTACATGAGTTTGGGTTGCAGTGGGCGCCTGCTACCCCAATGGACCCAAGATTTGGTTCGAAAGAACTAGAATTCATTACTGCCGTATTGCGTTGCGTACTCATTCCTACCGCGCATCACTTACAGCACGATGAATCAGCATCTGCTGAGATTAAAAAAGCTGGCATAGCGCTTGTTAATTGTTCCAATGAGGTATTGCACATCTTGAACTCACCGCATGGTGACCATACAGCAGATACGCTCTGGGCTCTTACCGATGCTTTTCAGTGTATTCGATACAGTGTTTCTGCGATTAAAAAATATTCTACAGACGATGATCTTGCTCGAGAGGAAGCGTTATTTTTGACTGACAATACTGCTAGTCAATCTAAGATGGGTACTAGAGTGCTTGTTTTATTTGCGGTGGTGGAATATTTTTGTGCTATTTA
>JBIIJF010000072.1:0-5012 GCA_044234015.1 Candidatus Babeliales bacterium | reverse complement strand
TCGACTTGCATGTGTTAGGCACGCCGCCAGCGTTCATTCTGAGCCAGGATCAAACTCTCAATATCAGAATTTGTTTGAGTATCCTCACCCTCAGGTAATTTTTTATTACCTTTGTCACTTACGTATATCATGCATTTCAAAGATAAAAACTTGCTCCAGCTGCTTATTTTTGAGACATTTTGTTTTGCCTCTTTCGCAACAAGATGGGTAGAATTATACAGTGGTTTTTTTCACGTTGCAAGCAGAAATCTCTAAAAACCCCAGTTTTTTATTTAACCAACCGGCAACACCCATGCAAATCAACGTTTCAATCAGCATTTTAGTTATTACACTTTTTTTTATTACACATAAAATGCACTAACAGCAACGCTCTTCCTGGCAATCAACAAATCTGGCTGTAATTTATCCCACACCTATGCTAGAATGGGCCACAGCAGATCTAAGTAGACAAATTAACAATACGTCAGGGTGCCTTGCCATGTTACTTTATGAAGAGTTGTGTGAAAAATTAAAAGCTATGCAGCCGGATATCACCGCCATACGAAGCTACTGGCAAAGTGCCAATCTCTTGGCATCATTCAAACATTTTGATGATCAAGTCAACCAACCTGAGTTCTACAAACAGACAGACAAAGAGTCTGTGCTCGTTCAGCACCGCAAACTCAAACAAATTATTGAACAATACAACGCTGTTGACCAAGGGTACACCAACTACGCAGACCTGCTTGAAATGTTCAAAGACGATGAGGCAGAACTTGCCGCCATCCACGTCGATATCAATCGCCTCTGCAAAAATATTACCAAGTGCAAACTCGCCCTCCTCCTTACCGAAGAGAACGATGCCAGCAATTGCTACATCAGTATCAACTCCGGCGCAGGGGGCACCGAGTCACAAGACTGGGCCGAAATTTTATGCCGTATGTTTCTGCGCTTTTGCGAGCGTGAAGGGTTCAAAGTAGATGTCATTGACCATCAAGTCGGAGAAGGCGCTGGCATCAAATCAGTTACCCTCTACATTCGTGGCGAAAACGCTTATGGATTTTTGAAAGCCGAAGTCGGCATCCATCGCCTCGTCCGCATCTCCCCATTCGACGCAAACAAACGTCGCCATACCTCTTTTGCTGGCCTGAGTATTTTGCCAGAAATTGAAGACGCTAAAATTGAAATTAACGAAGCAGACTTGCGCATCGACACCTACCGCGCAGGCGGTGCCGGTGGCCAGCACGTCAACAAGACAGACTCTGCCGTCCGCATCACTCACATTCCATCGGGAATTGTTACCCAGTGCCAAAATGAACGCTCTCAAGGCCAGAACAAAATGACCGCCATGAAAATGCTCAAAGCACGCCTACTGCAAAAACAAGAAGAAGAACGCAAGGCGAAAGAAAGTGCAATCGAAAAAAAGAAAATTGAATGGGGTTCACAGATCAGATCATACATTTTACACCCCTACAAAATGGTCAAAGACCATCGCACAGACCTAGAATCACATCAACCCGATGACGTCCTTGATGGCGACATCATGCCCTTTATTGAAGCATACCTGCTCTTAGCTGCAAAACAGTAGAGCTGTAGATACAAGCGGATTACAAACAAGGAAATCTATGGCAACAAAAAACGCACCTATTCTTTCTTTGCTGGCATTCAGCTGTTTTGCTAATGCTAGTGCCGTGGAAAGACTGGATTCTGGCAGTGCTTGGCCTATTGCAAACCGAAGACTCGCTAATGAGATCGAGGAAATGGCAGTAGCATTATTCGAAGCTTTTTCAATAACTAGGACCAGCCTTGCTGCCCCCGGCCAAACATGCTAAAATCGCAGCCTTGTTAAAATATCTGTTTTTGCCCTATAAAAAGTCACACTACACATGAACAAACAACTGCGTCCATCACGAAATATAATCATCCTGGCACTATTTTCAAGCATTGCATCCACTCATGGAATGTTTGCAAGCAGCTCCCCTTCATATAACCCCACCGCTGGTAGCCCCGGGAGTCCAGACAGCCCATCAGGCGTTACGGATGGGCGGTTATTCGCAAAACACTTTGCGGATAACATTTTTGATTACTGTGAAGCGCATCCGATTGATCCTGGGGTAACAAACTCAATAAACCTCATTAATGATCTCGGTATAGCCACAAATTACCTCATGAATAATTTTAATCGCATTGAGGAAAGACGCTTTGGGCGCGTAAAAATGAGCCTCTTTCACTGCACTAAAATTATTATAGAATTACAGTAATTCACAATGATAATGACTCCTCATGAATTAGAATTTTACCTTTCGTGCTACCGCACAATAGAGACTATAAGAAAAAAATTAGAAGAAAAAATCCAGCCTTCCGCGTCCTCAAATGACTAAAATATCTACTGGTTTACTCACAAAACTCAAAACCCTTCTGCCCCCCAACACACAAGCAACGATTGCAGTTGGACTTTCTGGTGGTGCCGATTCAGTGTTCTTGCTTGAGCTTTTTTTGCAAGCACAGGCACAAGGGTTATGCCGCGTTATTGCGGCGCACCTGAACCATGGTTGGCCGGCTACAGCTGACGCAGAAGCTGCCTGGTGCCAAAATTTGTGCTCACAAAAAAACATTCCTTTTGTCACCGACAGCGCAACTAATTACCTAATTGCCAAAAGACACATGGGATCACAAGAGGCTATTGGCCACAAACAGCGTCGGCTTTTTTTCAATAGTTTACTGGCACGTGGCACGGCAGATTTTATTGCGCTTGGTCACCATCAAGATGACCAATTAGAAACTTTTTTTATTCGTCTGGCACGCGGTACATCGCTCAGTGGTATTCATGGCATGGATGAAATTGATGGCCAATACCTACGGCCGCTGCTTTCTACCTCCAAACAGGAAATTTTTGCGTACCTGGCTGAACACAAGATCAGTTTTTTTCATGACGCCACCAATGATCAAAACGTACATTTGCGAAACAGCATTCGCAATACCCTGATCCCTGAACTTTCCAAATGTGACCATCGTTTTGGGGACAATATTCTTACCGCCATGAAGCGACTGAAACAAGACAATGCTTTTTTAGATCGGCTGACGGCAAGTACGTTTAAACAAATCTTCTCATCATCAACACCACACACGGCACCGCTAGCACAGCTACTTGCTTGCGATCACGAACTACTGCGCCGTATTGTTCTGCACTGGCTTATTGTTGCACGCGTACCCTTTACCCCATCAGAAGGTTTTTTAGAAGAAGTAATTCGTTTTTTAAAAACAGCTCAGGGCGGCTCACACCGTATTAGCCAACTGTATCGCGTCATTAAAAAAAATAGTCGCGTGTGGATTGAAAATACAGTAGGCTGACACATACCTAAAGGAGAGGGGTTTTGTGTCATGCTGCTACCAAAAACATTACGACCAACGGCGCTATCACGGCGAAATAAGTTAATTGCACTCTTTTTGCTCCTGTCACTTTTGTATCACCTTTTCATCACCAATCTTTTTTTTAAATATGGCTTTCAGTCGCATGTGGCAAATTTTATCAAAGCACTCAGCAGCACTCTTTCACAACAAGAACTTGAAAAAATAAAAGAAAAAAAAAAGCAGCGACGCGAAGCGCTGGACAAAGTCCTTAAACTCATGCGAACAGAAAAACCTGAACGCTACGGTAGACTCGTTGCAGCCCGGGGGAATTTTGGTTGGACACTCTTTGAAAATGCAGCATCAACCCAAGAAAAAAAGGTGCTAATCGCTACGCCAATCCCAACAACCATGGACGGCACTGTAACCACTGCACACAGTCACTATGCGACAGAAATTGAAACAGCTGAAACAACGAATGAGAACCCTGAAATATTTGATGGCAGGAATGAAGAAGCAGCAGAAAGTAGTAATGAAACACCTCATCGTGAGGTAGTGATTACACCATGGGCACCCTTGGAACCCATAGAAAAAATAGATACAGCTGCGCCAGACAAAGCTTTAGAAGGCAGCGATGGCGTAACACAGCCAACTACTTACGTAGCCCCAGAAACTCACAAAAAAGAACCTCCAACTACCTTGTCAGCCATCCCTGAGCTTGGTGCCTCAATTGATTCCAGGCCAGACAAAGATCTACCAGCACAACCAGTGGCCACCCTGATCACCGGGAAGAGCAAGGAGGAGCGCATAGAGCAGATTGATAAACTTACTCAAGCGATCGCCGATGGTGATTATTTTAGTTTTGCTACCAAGCAGCGGGCAAAGCGACCTCAAAAAGCACCTGCTAAAACTGCAGGGAACGGGCCTCGTCGCACAATAGTCAGAGGTGCGGCACGTGAAGGAGATAAAAATAGTCAACGCGAAATTATAGCGCTCACGAAAGGTTTTATAGAAAAAATTGATGGCGAAAATGGCAAAGATTTCATTGATTATGAAAGCGAAGAAGAAGCCCCACCAGACTACAGCTTGCTCAAATACATGATGTATGAAGGAAAGATTAGCTGGTGCTTGCAAGCCACATGGAAACAAAATTTTCAAAACGCCCCTCATAGCAGGACCCCATCGCTTTGTCAGGCATTTTTTATTTTTACTCTAGACAAAAAAGGCTACGTTATTACATCTGAGCTATTACAATCAACAGGGTACCAAGATCTTGATAACATGGTCTTAAAAACAATCACACTATCCAGCCCTTTCCCCCCAGTACCAAGTTATTTCAACTGCGAAACATATGAAACAGGCCGAAGGATAAATATCATCCATAGTCAAGCACGTTGCTAAACTCTTTATTTTTACCCCCTATCACGCATAGACTTTGAAAAAGTACAGAGCAAGTGGGGAGATTTGTTATGAATATTCTGATTACACTTTTTACATTAGCCTTATCATCGTTCTGTATGCCCTTTGGTGAATCACCATACAAACATTACAAAAGCAATACCTTTAGCCTTTTTTCAACGCCAACCTGGCGCCAATACCCCCTTACCAGTAAAACAATACGATTCAATAAAGAGATGTGGGCATGGACATCATCATTCATTTTAAAAAGCACCCGGCCACTTAAA
>JBIIJF010000071.1:0-5049 GCA_044234015.1 Candidatus Babeliales bacterium | reverse complement strand
ACCTTTGCCATCAACTACCAGCACCCATGGGAAATTGAGCTCATTCCACACCAAGCTGTATGCAATGCAAAAATTATTGCATCAGAAGAAAGCATTTTTGATGCCGAGCAATTTGCTGCTATTGCTCACGTTTTTAAAGATTTATGCCGCAGGAATATCGTAACCACACGGGTGCTTGTGGCAAAAAATTATCCTTTGACTTTTGACACTCGAATCAAAAAATACATTACTGTTCGATGCAATTATCCTGCGAAGAGAGGGAGGGGGCATGGTTAAGAAAATCGTTGGCAGAACCGTAACTGCTATTGATATCGGGACCACAAAGATTGTTGTCATTATCGCTCAAATCAATAGCGATGGACACTCAGAAGTGATTGGAATAGGGCAGCACCCGTCGTACGGCCTACGCAAAGGGGTAATTGTTAACATTGGCCAGACCGTTGAGTCAATCAAAGCCGCTGTTGAAGAAGCTGAATCTATGGCTGGGGTTAGTGTTGAATCTGCCTGCGTTGGCATCTCCGGAGGCCACATTCAATCATTCAATTCAACTGGCGTTGTTGCAATTAAATCACGCGAGGTCTCACAAAGTGATATCGACCGCGTAATCGAAGCAGCCAAGGCAATTGCACTGCCAAAAGAGCAGTACATTCTGCACGTTCTGCCTCAATACTTTCGTGTTGACGGCCAAGAGTATGTTTTTGATTCACTTGGGATGTACGGCGTACGCCTTGAAGCACAAGTACACATTATTACCGGTGCTGTTGCATCGGCACAAAATATTATCAAATCTTGTGAACTTGCAGGGGTAACCGTATCTGACATAATTCTGGAGCAACTCGCGTCTGCCGGTGCCGTTCTTACACCATCTGAACAAGAGATGGGCGTTGGGATTTTGGATATTGGTGGCGGCACGAGTGATTTTGCAATCTACAAAGATGGCCGCATCCGGCACTCAAAAGTCTTGGCCCTGGCAGGCAATCATTTTACCAATGACATTGCCGTTGGCCTTGGCATTCCGTTTGGCAAAGCTGAGGAGCTCAAAAAGCAGTTTGGCTCGGTTTTTATGGACGACCAACATGCAATGAATGTTGACGTTAACCTTGGATACGAAGGCGGCATAAAAAACGTCCCCCTGCGAAACATGGTAGAAATTGTGCATTTTCGCGCAGAAGAAATTATTGATCTGTTTTCTGAAGAAATTAATCAGTACAAGCTCCGGGCACTCATGCCTTGCGGCCTGGTAATTACCGGTGGCGGTGCACTCCTTGCAGGCATCACCGAGCTAGCCAGCGAAAAACTTGATATGCCTGTACGCATAGGCTTGCCAGAATCACCAAGCACTAATCAGGCCTACCAGATCCCCGATATTTTAAAAAGCCCCATCTACGCAACAGCCTACGGCCTTTTAATCGATGCCTCAGGTGAACGCGGCATGGGGGAAATTACCTCAGATGATAGTGCACTTTTTGCACGCGTTATGCATCGCATGAAGTCTTGGATTTATGATTTATTTTAAGGAGCAATCATGATTGAAATAACCCTAGAAGAAGATCTTTTAAACACTGCGGGCGTCAGCTTAAAAGTAATTGGTGTTGGTGGTGCTGGCAGTAATGCCGTCAACAGCATGATTGCAAGCGGTGATATGAATTCGGTAACATTTATTGTTGCCAACACAGATGCCCAAGCGCTCAACCAATCGCCTGCTCACTACAAAGTGCAGCTGGGCAAAAAGATTACCAAGGGCCTTGGGGCTGGCTCAAACCCAGAAGTTGGTCGCCGTGCGGCAGAAGAAGATATCGATGCAATCAAAGACTTACTGCAGCACACAGACATTTTATTTTTAACCGCTGGTCTTGGTGGTGGCACTGGAACGGGCGCACTACCTGTAATTGCCCAGGCGGCAAAAGAGATGGGCATTTTAACCGTGGCTGTGGTCACCAAGCCATTTACCTTTGAAGGAAAACGCCGCAGCAAGCATGCCGAAGAAGCATTTAACAGCATCAAAGGAATTGCTGATACCCTCATCGTTGTTCCAAACCAAAAGCTCTTAGAAATTTCTGACCCCAAAATTTCTATGCTCAACGCCTTTGCTTTATCCAATGATATCTTGAAGCAGGGCATCAAAGGCATCTCTGATATTATTACCCGTGCAGGTCACATTAACGTCGACTTTGCAGACGTACGAACCATCATGAAAGACACCGGCATGGCAATTATGGGCACCGGAAGATCATCTGGCCCAGACCGTGCACGCCAAGCGGCCATTCGTGCTATCAGTTCACCACTCCTGGAAAATGCCAGCATCCATGGGGCCAAAGGGGTACTGATCAACATCACCGGCAATGATGACCTCGAGCTCCAAGAGATACACGAAGCAGCCTCAATGGTCTACGAAATGGTAAGTCCTGAGGCAAATATTATTTTGGGATCCGTGGTCGACAAATCTATGGGCAACGAGATCTGCGTTACAATTATTGCCACCGGCCTAGACCACCAGCCAAAAGTATCTGCACCGGTTAAGCCTGCGATTATTGAGCCAGTAATGGCCCCGGTGGTAATCACACAGATGGAAGCAACCTACAGCGCGCCACACCACGAAGCAAATCCATCAGCAGAGAATATTTTTTCTGCTCAATCACACCATGAAGCCCAAGCAGCTGATGAACAGCACAAGACTGCGGCAGAAGAAGCTTTTGATATGGATGATTTGGATACCCCAACATTTATGCGTAAACGCGCTGCTGAACAGTCTGCAAAAACTCTTGATGAATAATTTTTTTTGATGGTAAAGAGAGCAAACTGGCATAGTAATTTGTGCCAGTTTACTCTTTATAGAATGCGCCTTGACTCTCAAAGAGAATTATCATCAGGTAGCACTAGCTGCTATGTATGTGCGTTCTCAACAACATAACAAGATACGTTAGCAGGAATATCATCAGGTGCAGTTGCAGGCTTTAATTCAGTCAATGATTTAATCACCGGATATTTAAAACCATTCTTTAAAACAAGTATCTCTCCACGCTTAATTGAGTGATCAAAATATGCTCTACACCTTGGTTTAATATAATGACCGCTGAACTGTAGCGTTCTATCGCTATTGTTTATAATCGCAAATCCAATATTGTGAGCAGTAATCGTGGTAAGTATTGAAAAACACCACAAAACAACCAGCAGGCTGGACAGTCTATATTTCATCATAAAATTTCTCATGCACAATACTAATGCCAATTTAAAAACAGATCATTTTTATACCAGAAAAAAGCTACATAAGAAAGATATACATAGAGTTTTGATCACAAAAACGTTTTGTTCTCTAACTTTTGCCAGTCGGTATTAAATGCCGCTATGCCACGTTCTGTCATTGGATGCCTGAGGACTTGCTCAAAGATTGTCGGGGATACAGTAATCACGTCGGCACCCATACGGGCAGCATGCTGCCACTGGACAGTGCTCCGGATGGAAGCCGCCAAAATTTGTGTATCAAATTCGTAGGTATTTTTTATATCGATTATATCCTCAAGCAAATCCAAACCGTCAATGCCTGCATCGTCCCAGCGGCCTACAAAGGGGGAAACATACTGCACCCCAAGCTTTGCCAGTAGCAGCGCCTGCAATGGGGTAAAAACCAGGGTGATGTTTAGGGCAACGCCGTCAGCAGCAAGTTGCTTAATGATGGGCAAATACTCTTGAGCAAAAGGAATTTTAACCACCGCATTTTTTGCAAAGGCCGCAATCCGCAAGGCCTGTGCAAGCACAGCCGCCGGTTCATGCTCAACCACCTCAATGCTCACCGGCCCAGGAACCATGGCGCAAATATCTGCCAGCAACGCCTTAAAATCACCGCCGCCAGCCTTGCACAGCAGTGACGGATTGGTGGTGATGCCGTCGATCAATCCTGTTGGGAGTAATTTTTTTATCACATCGCGATTTACTGAATCTAAAAAGATCTGCATAGCAATCCCCTGATTTTTGGTCGTTGGTCAAAGAGTCTATGTCCGATAGTGTGGTTTTTGATAGGGCACACAGTACAATGGGTTTCAGCATACGCAAAGAGCCCGGCCAGTGGCTATGTTTTTTAATTTATTTTTTGTGGGGGAATGGTGGTTTGCATTACCCCCGAAGCAAACAAGGGCCGGTCTTGTGACCGGCCCTTGTTGAATATTTTTTTTCTATTAATAGATCAAATTATTCTTCTTTTGCATCACTCGGATCGTCGTAGGGGATTTCTGTAGGAGCCGTACTACCTGAATCAGCTGGTCCACCGCCACAAAGATTTGCAACCCATCCTAGAGCTTTACGTCCAACTACAGCCCCAGTTACAGCCCCTGCAACTACTTCCAGCACTGTCCATTGTCTCTCAAGAGCCAATTTCCCATCTTTCAATACAATATTATAATTGGTATAATCAGGAGAAATGTTGTCTTCATCAATCTTGTTCATCAAACAACCACACCAGAACAACGCAGATTTGTTCAAAAAATACCCAACGCTTGACTCATAATATGGGCTGATAGAAAAAGGCAAACCACGAGAAAACGTAATACTGCCGTCAAGACCAAGGATACTTTCTCTACCATATCTCGACACAAGCAATTGATAACCGGTTTTATTAGTTAAAGTTATGTCACCAGGCTGAGCCGCCTGTGCCACACCAAAGCCGACGATCAACATCAGCATCAGTTGTTTGATAGATTTCATCATAAAAAATCCTTCTGTAAAAACGTTGTTGTGATTGTATCCCACGTTGGGACCAGTTTTATAGCATAAAAAATTATGCCATGCAAAGAACATTTATTTATTTTTGCTTATTCAGCGCTATGCACCCGCACCGGCAACTTCATCAGCAGAATATAAAACCCCATGCTTTTTACCATCGTGATGGATAACAAAAGTTATTGGGAAATCTGTTTTCCTACCTACATTACCAGAAAAGGTTTCGTAAACTGGATAATCAGTTTTATCAAGGGCTGATTGATCTGCATTATACTCCTCTTGGCGATAAGAAATTGTGTACAAACATCCAGGCTCATAAACCATCCCAAGATATTG
>JBIIJF010000138.1:0-2636 GCA_044234015.1 Candidatus Babeliales bacterium | reverse complement strand
AAGACTTACTTGCAAAAATAAGCCAATATCCTTAACGGCAATAACACATTTTTTAGGGTGCTTGATAATCATAAACAGAAGAAGAATGGTCGCACCAACAACCATGGTGACACCAGCAAAAAAAATTGGTTTAGCATACGTTAATACTGATTTTGCTAAAACGAAGGTAGCGGCGAATAGAGCATTTAAGAGAAAAACCTGGTACATAAGCGTTACCTATAAAAACTGGATTTGTTTTTTACGATTCTAATGCATGGAAGGCTAGATTATCAAGATAACTCTGCAGAATAAATGCAGCGGCTATCGCATGACTTTTTTTCTTTACCTCTGGCGTGGAATTTTTTTGTTGAATCTCACTTGCTCGTTTACTACTCAAGCGCTCATCCCACAACATCCAAGCTATTGACCTGCTGCCAACAGTAGAAAAGCGAGACTCCAAGCTATTTTTCATAGCAATAATTTTATTAGTCTGATCACTCTGCCCACCAGTAAACGTTTTTGGGTAGCCAACGACCACCAACGTAATTGGCTCAGCAGCCAGGGTCCTTGCCAGAAAATCCTCAACACACGGTAGCTCAACGGTATCGTATGGTTTGCAGCTAAGCCTCATCCCATCAGATAATGCCACCCCGACCCAGCGGTCTCCAAGATCTAGTCCCAATATCTTCATAAGCCCTTAAAACAGTGCCTTGTGAGTGAGTATCCATAGAAACCAAAAACCAATGTTTTTTTGTTCCCGTTTCAATTTTACGCTCTATACTTTAGAGCACCTGGCGAATTTGCCAAACAAAAAGTTATAATTCCATAAAAAAATAAAGGATTGACTGTGCATCGCATTAACAAAGACGCCCTTTTTGTAATTGACGGGTCGTATCTTTTGTATCGGTCATTTTACGCGATCAAGCCTTTGTACAATGCTTCTGGCATACCAACCCAAGCCGTTTATGGCTTCTGCAGGGCCATAAAAAAAATAATTGCTGATTTTGCACCACAATATCTTGTCGTAGCCTGGGACAGCAAGGTCAAAAGTTTTCGATATGAAACTTTTCCGGCGTATAAAGCAACGCGGCAAAAACCACCAAGCGAACTATTTATCCAAAAAGAGTACATCATTTCATTTTTGGATGCCGTGAAAATTGCACAAATTACCTGTGATGGTTACGAAGGTGATGATGTAATTGCCTCAGTCACCAAACATTTTCCAGATAGCCAGATTGTGTTAGTCTGCCCAGATAAAGATATGTATCAGCTCCTCTCGCCTCGCGTCCTTATTTTTGATCCATTTAAAAATAGGCTGATTGATGAGGAAACTTTTGCAAAAGAAAATGGCTTTACTGCAGCAAAGATCCCATTCTACTACGCGTTACTGGGCGATTCCTCAGATAATATTCCTGGCGTCAGTGGGATTGGTAAAAAAGGGGCCCAAGATCTTGTTGTACAATTTGCCTCACTTGATGACCTGTACAATAATTTAGAGAAAATAACCAAAGAACGTACGCGTACACTCTTGGCAGAGCAAAAAGAAAATGCGTACTTGAGCTACAAACTTTTTCTACTTGCGCATCCGCCACTTTCCGTCACCCCACACGAAACAGCTTATAGCCCAAGCGCCTGGGCAAATGCAGCGGCAATTTTTCAAGAGCTTGGCTTTACATCACTGCTCAGAGAAATCCAACAACAGCAATTAATGCCTGTGAAAAAACAGGTAGAAAAAGAACATCATACGCAATCGCTGTTTGAACAATCATCGCCAGAAGCAAGCACGCTACCACAACCAATACGCACCTGGGATCTTGTTGTTATACAAACAAAAGAAGCCCTTGAGCAGATGATTGCGGAACTTACCGATGCTCCGTGGTTCGCACTTGATACTGAAACAACCGGGAGCAATCCGATGCTCGATACCCTTGTTGGCATGTCATTTGCATGCACACCAAACAAGGCATTTTACTTACCCATTGGACACCTAAGTGGGCTACAGCTTGACCGGCATCTTGTCATCAGCCAACTCAAACCACTCCTAGAAAATCCTTCGGTTACCATTGTTTTACATAATGCTAAATTCGACCAGCAAGTTCTCTATCGTGCGGGCATTTCTATTGCCCCAATTGCTTTTGATACCCTGATTGCCGCAAGTCTACTCAGAGCTCATGATAAAGATCGTATCAATCTCAAAGCCTTATCCGAAGTTCTTTTGCATGAACCAATGGATAAATTTAAAGATGTTTTGGGAAAAACACGTACAACCTTTGCAGAGGTTCCTGTTGATGAGGCAGCAGCCTACGGCGCCCACGATGCCCTCCAAACCTATAAAATTAAAAGCCTTTTGGCAGATAAGCTGGCCGCACGCCCTTCACTCTTTAAATTATTTAATGATGTTGAAATGCCATTTTATAGCGTTTTAATGGAGATGGAACGAGCCGGCATTCTATTAGATCCGGTTAAAATTGCAGCCACAGCCAACACTGTTGCTGATGCAATCAAAGAGACAGAAAAAACAATTCTAGCTGCCTTGCCTGCAAGCCAAGCCTCTGCAACGATTAATTTGAATTCGCCACGCCAGGTAGAAGCTTTACTCTTTGATGTTCTTGAACTACCTGCTGGGAAAAAAAGTGCCAAGGGGAGCCGTTCAACTG
>JBIIJF010000003.1:0-17128 GCA_044234015.1 Candidatus Babeliales bacterium | reverse complement strand
GGCTGGTCATGACGAAGCACCCCTTCAGGATCAACTTTTTGCGCTACCGTCCTTTGCAGGTAGGCCCACGTAAACCCAGAGGAAGCGCGCCGCATATCATCAAGCGACATCAAGCCACTTGCTTGTTTTAAAAAAATATAAAACGCCGCTGTTTTCAGCGCGATGCGTTCTTCTTGAGACAAGGAACGATAATGCCGATCACTATCAATTCGGCTGATAAAAAAATAATCAAAGCTTTCTCTGTCTTCAGAGAACAAAGAATTTTTAAAAAAAAAAGCTATTGTTTTGACAATATCTGAAGGAGGACGAAGGTTTTTTATAGCCACCATCTCTGCTATCTGGTTGACCAAAAGTCTTTGGTTTTCCCCGGCATTTTCATCTGACGGCGAAGCAAATACCCCGAGAGCTCCTGCTGCTTCAACACGGCAACATACATGCATAGCAAGCAACAGAATGAGAAAATAGCGTATGAACATTGTATCCTCGCTTTTTTGGATTAGCGTGCTCGACTACGTGCACCAGATTCATCGATAATTTTTTTAAAATATTTAAAGCGCTCGTCTGCCTTGTTTTCTGCGCCAGCAAGTAAGTGCGGATTTCTCTCAAAGCATTCAGTCAAAAATAGATGGTTCATACTTTGTAATAGAGTTGTTGCTTCATCAATAGGATTTGTTTCATAAGTCATTTTAACAACAAAAAATTCTAATGCCTGGTTACGTAATTGATCTTGCACAAGCGGCAAAAGCAGCGCTTCTGTGTAACGCTTTCTTTGTGCGCTCTTCGGCTCCAAACACCTTATAAAATTTTCTGTTGATAAAAAAATAATAAATCCTCTCAGACGGTCAACCATATGCCCCTCACTAGGCCTTGTGCACCACACCTGAAATCCCTCAAAAAGGCTTTTATTAATGACCAAAAGCTCATCAGCACTAAACTGTTGCCCGCTTGGCGATCCTTCTGATCCGGCGCGTGCACGGGTGACTGCTAGCGGCGGAAGCTCCCTGCGAGACTGAGACAGCCTGGGCAATTCTCCAGTCGATGCAGAGCTACCTAGTGGTTTACCAATCGCCGGCAATACTGATTCAAAAAAAAATGGCATCATAAGACCCCACAGCACTACGACTGAGCGTATTTTTTTTACGTAGGTAATCATATCGCCTCCCCCGAGAGTTGTTGACCCTAAGCATACCTGTTAACTGAGGTCATCCTACTGCAGGTAGAAATCAAAGGTCAAGAACACAACGAAAAAGGCTCCTGGGTACCCAGGAGCCTTTTGAAAAAATATGCAAATTAAGTTTTTTTATTTGCGCGATTAGTCGCCACCTTCTTTTGCACCAGCGCCAGCTGAAAAACGGTCGCGGCTAGCATAAAAAGGGGCTTCGCACCATGAATCACTTGCATCGAGTTCAGCAATTTGGGCACAAGCTTCTTTTGGCTCGATGTATCCCTTTGCAGAAGAAGCCAATTGGCTGCAACGCTTCAAATAAAATTTTTTGAATTTTGGATTCCGAGCAAGCAGCGTATTATCTGGCTCGATTGGCGAAGTTGCCAACATCAATGTTATAAAGCCCCCATAATGCAAAGCTCTTTTTTGACCTAGATTAAGTTCTTGATGGCTAACAGAAGGATCAAAGGGTGGTTCCATAAGCCCTGATGCCGGATCTATGGAATTCATTGCAAAGATATAGAGATCTTCTGGGCATTCTTTCATCTCCCAAGCTTTCACATTCAGTATGTCATTGACATTATTGATTGCTCCGTAAAAGGCATTAAAAATTTCTTTTTCAGCCTGATCACTTCCTCTAAACACCCAAAGCGGGTTTTTATTTCGGGCAATCATAGATGCATAAAGCCAACACTGCATTACAAGATGTGCCTGAGAGCGCGGCCCGTATTGAGGCTCTATATATTTCATTTTCCTTGGAATCGCATCCGCCAACCAAGCTGCAACAGCAAGGATATCGTCGTTGAGTGAGGGTACATTAACATGGCCTGCTCTAACATCCATCGCTGCAGCTTCTTGTGGCAACAAGCACAATGCCAGACCCATCAACACATATTTAATTTTTGTTAACATCGATATTCTCCTGGTTAACATGATGAAATAATACAACTGTCCCAGAGAATACCACTACTGATTATCGCGTCAATAAAAAGGGGGCATACAACATTACTGTTGTATGCCCCCTTTTTTAGATTTGATCAAAATAGGATTTTAGTACATCCCACCCATACCGCCCATGCCAGCACCATGGCCGTGGCCAGCGTGTGCTTGTGCAGCAGGTTTTTCTTCTGGAATTTCTGCAATCATAGTCTCTGTTGTTAAGAGCAAGCTTGCGATTGACGCAGCATTTTGTACCGCAGTTCTCGTGACCTTGGTTGGGTCAACCACGCCAGCTTTGAACATATCAACATAGACCTCGTTGCGCGCATCAAAACCAACATTGAGCTCTGCGTTCTTGATTTTTTCAATCACAACAGCAGGATCAAAGCCAGCATTGCTTGCGATAACACGCGTAGGCTCTTCAAGCGCACGCTTGATAATGGTCACACCAATTGCTTGGTCGCCTTCAAGCTTGAGACCATCAAGAGCTTTTTGTGCACGCAGAAGCGCAACGCCTCCACCAGGCACAATACCTTCTTCGACCGCTGCGCGCGTTGCATGCAATGCATCGTCAACACGGTCTTTCTTTTCTTTCATTTCTGTTTCTGTTGCAGCACCAACTTTGATAATTGCTACGCCACCAGACAGTTTTGCAAGACGCTCTTGGAGCTTTTCTTTGTCGTACTCTGAGGTAGAGATAGCAATTTCTGCATTGATCTGGTTAACACGTGCTTGAATTGCATCTTTACTACCGCGGCCATCAACAACGGTTGTGCTATCTTTGCTGATGCGGACACGTTTTGCAGAACCAAGGTCATTGAATAGGATAGTGTCTAGCTTGATACCAAGTTCATCAGAAATTACAGTACCACCGGTTAATGCAGCAATATCTTGGAGCATAGCTTTGCGACGATCGCCAAAACCTGGCGCTTTTACAGCCGCAATACTGAGCGTGCCACGCATTTTGTTTACCACAAGGGTTGCAAGCGCTTCGCCTTCAATATCTTCTGCAATGATCAAGAATGGGATGCCTTGTTTTGCAACTTGCTCAAGAATAGGCAACATCTCTTTCATGTTGGTAATCTTTTTGTCGCAAATCAGAATGCGTGGGTTTTCAAGAACCACTTCCATTTTTTCTGAATCAGTAATGAAGTATGGAGACAAGTAGCCACGGTCAAATTGCATACCTTCCACTACTTCAAGCTCATCAACCATGCCACGCGCTTCTTCAACGGTGATCACACCATGCTTGCCAACTTTATCCATAGCAGCTGAAATCAGCTCCCCAATAGATTTATCGTTGTTAGCAGAGATGGTTGCAACTTGAGCAATTTCAGTTTTGTCGTTGATTGGTTTTGACATTTTTCCCAATGTTTCAACAACATTTGCAACTGCTTTATCAATACCACGCTTGATATCCATTGGGCTTGCACCAGCAACAACATTCTTGATGCCCTCACGGTAGATTGCTTCTGCAAGCACCGTTGCGGTGGTTGTACCATCACCAGCTACATCACAGGTTTTTGATGCAACCTCACGCACCATTTGTGCGCCCATGTTTTCAAATTTGTCTTTGAATTCAATCTCTTTGGCCACTGACACACCGTCTTTGGTGATAACAGGAGAGCCGAAGGATTTTTCAATAGCCACGTTGCGCCCCTTGGGCCCGAGGGTAACCTTAACAGCGCTTGCAAGGCGATTCACACCTTTTAAAATTTTATTACGGGCATCTTCGCCAAAAATAATTTGTTTAGCCATGTGTATGTACTCCTAAAAAGGTACTGACTACTGATTTACAACAGCAAGAAGTTCGTCTTCGCGCAGCACGACAAATTCGTCGCTGCCTACTTTGATCTCTGTGCCAGCATACTTGCCAAACACTACTTTTTCACCGGCTTTAACCATCAGTGCACGCACTGAGCCATCATTCATCAACTTGCCTTGTCCTGCAGCAACAACAGCGCCCATTTGGGTCTTTTCTTGCGCAGTATCTGGAATAATAATGCCACCTGCAGACATTTGCTCGTTTTCCAAGCGTTTAACAAGCACGCGATCGTACAGTGGTTGTATTGAAGCTGGCATACTAATCCTCCGAATACGTTTTTAACTTAACTAAAATATACGGTATACTCTGGACGCCGTACGAATTTAAAAAACCCATCTGACGCCAGGTTTTTATTATACGACCTTTGTCCCAAAAATCAACCACAAACTTTATAGTCCAAGACTAAGATTTTTTTAGCCAATACTAGAACTGTTGCCTGGGCAAAAAAACCAGATATGATCGTATTTTAAGAGTAGTTCTGCCTAAAAAACACCCCCATTAAAGGAGTTTTTGTATGCGTCTTTTCTTGAGCCCTCTCTTGTTGGTTATCCTATCAACTCTGCCGGTCGATGGCACAATCAAAAAATCCTCTGCCTGCCTGGTCCCACGGCCTGCGCCGGGCAGAGAGCCAACCTCCTGGAAAGAGCAAAAATCCACCGTCCCCCTCTTTACTAAATATCGGTTTTTACAAAGCCTTGTTGGCTACACCCCCCTTGGCCTATTACCAACGCCGCTAGAAAGCGCCCCAGCACTCGCACAATTGTTGCAGGTAGAAACATTTATGATCAAGCGGGACGACCTTGCCGGCCCGCTTTTTGGCGGCAATAAAGTTCGTAAATTGGAGTTTTTGCTTGGCGATGCAACCACAAAACAGGCAAACCATATCGTCACCTGGGGATCCCCGGGCTCACGCCACACCACCATGACAGCGCTATACTGCAACCACATTAAAGTTCCCTGCACGTGCATGTACATCCCAACCACAAGTGCCGAGGCCTCAAGTAAACATCTTGCCATTACCAAAGAAAATAACGCACACGAAGAGTCTTATCGAGGCAGTGGTGAGCGAGAACTTGCGCTTCATCAGCACAATAAAAAACATATACAAGAGACGGGCCAACCCCTCTACTTTATCCCCGAAGGCGGCTCTGATGTGATTGGCGCACTGGGCCTTGTGAGCGCCGTTGGCGAAATGGCTAAACAGTGTAAAGAGCAGCTGCTGCCCCTGCCAACCACCATGTACATTACATCAGCATCAGCTGGCTCAGCAGCAGGACTCCTTGTTGGTCTGGACTTATGGGAGATCGACTGCACCATAGTAATTGTTGCACAAAAACCAAACAACTACCCACACGAGCACGAAGATAAAATTGAAAAATTATACGCATGCGTCATGCAATATCTTTCACTCTTAGACCCACGCATTCCTTTTTTCCAAAGCCCCAAGAATATAGTTTTGTTCAAACATGGGTTTACAGCAGAAAGTGATACTCGCTTGCAGGATGCGCAAGCAGTCGCCTTAGATTTTTTCCGTCAGCATGGCAACTACGCCCTAGACCAGGTATTTGCATCTCGCTTGTGGGGCGCATTCTTACTCGACAATCTTGATCACAGTGTTCCGCAAAAACATGTTATGCTGTGGAACACTGGTGAGATTACTGTTCAACACAAGGAGCCGTAAAATGTTTGTTTTTTTTCGCCTACTGCTTGTTATTTGCCTTATAGCGCCATACAGCAAAAGCCTGCCTCTTTTTGAAGCTTATCCAAAACTAAAAGAGAAAATAAAACACATTTCCCTCTGCGCGCTTCCCACGCCTATTAAAGAAATACACCCTTTCCTTGCTCGGGAATTTTTTGGGCGAAAACCCCCAAAAATATATCTAAAAAATGACGGTGTAACTGCCCTTAATTTTGGTGGCAATAAAGTTCGCAAGCTTGAATTTTTACTTGCTGACGCGCAGGCAAAAAAAGCCTCTCGTATCGTTGCTATCGGCTCAGCTGGCTCAAACTTTTGCTGTGCAACTGCTGTCCACAGCGCTGCAATTGGCATACCATGCACCTGCCTATATTCGCCTCAACTGAACACTAGGTACTTGCAACGTAATGCATTAATGGCTGCAGCCACAGGGGCAACACTTGAACTCTTTGCATCAAAAAAAGAGCGCGGTGATTGCCTTGCTAAATTTTGCCAAGAAAACCCAATGGCATACATAATTCCTGGTGGAGGCTCTAATGCTCTTGGTGCCCTTGGCTATGTTAATGCAGCCTTCGAACTCAAAGGGCAAATTGCTGCAGGAATTATGCCCTGTCCCGATGAAATTTTTGTCGCCTTTGGCAGTGGTGGGACGGCCGCAGGTCTTATGCTGGGACTCAAAGCGGCTGGCCTTGCATGCCATGTAACCGTGGTTCAAGTTTGTGAACCTGCTACTAAAAGTGTCTTTGATGACATACAAGAGCTATTTATTGCAACCAATGATCTCCTCTGTGCTAGCGATGCATCATTTCCTCGCCACACACTTACTCGTGAAGAGCTCGCGATTGATACACACTACTATCATGGCGTATATGCAAAAATAGAGTGGCAAGATGCTGATGCTATTGCTCTTCTAAAAATGTGTGATGCAATTAAGACTGATGGCACCTATACAAGTAAAGCACTACGCGCCATGACTGACTACGCTGTGCAACATGAAGATAAAACAATATTATTTTGGAACACTTTTTTTAGCGGCAATCAAGACATCTTGACAAACATTAACTACAAAACCGTACTGCCACCGGCATGGCACGCCTACTTTGATGGGACCATTCCGATGCAATTGTACGATCAAGGAGTATAGCCTGTGGCAAACCCTATTCTTGTTGGCTCGCACGTTTCTGCTGCCGGAGGCCTACACCAAGCAATCGAACGCGGACAGTCAATCGGCGCTACCACAATTCAAATTTTCACCAAAAGTAATCGTCAGTGGTTTGATAAAAAAATTACCCATGAGGAAGCAGCTTTGTTTAAAAAGACCTGGCAAGGGTCAACCATTAAAGAAATTGTGGTGCATGCGGCCTACCTCATTAATCTTGGCTCCAGCAATCCTGATGTCGAAGAAAAATCTATCAAAGCACTCACCGATGAAGTAAATCGTTGTGCACAACTTGGCATACGCTACTTAGTACTCCATCCAGGATCACACCTTGGTGCTGGCATTCAACCATGCCTTGCGCAGGTTGCCCGTAATATTGATACCGTGCATAAAAATACCAATAGCGATGTAATGATTTTACTGGAAACAATGGCTGGCCAAGGCTCAAACATTGGCTTTACATTTGAGCAGCTGCACATGGTGCACACACTGGTTGGTGATAAAAAACGACTTGGATTCTGTGTTGACACCTGTCACATTTTTTGTGCCGGTTATGCACTTGGGACTGCAGATGATTGGCACAAAATTGTTACTGATCTTGATGCTATTGTGGGCCTTGGCAACGTCAAAGCCATTCACGTGAATGATTCACAAACCCCCTGTGGATCGAACAAAGATAGACATGCACCACTGGGCACTGGTCATATTCCACTAGCCATTTTTAAGAGCATGATGCAAGATGCACGCCTTGCCGCAATCCCTAAAATTTTAGAAACCCCTTCTGACCCAGAGATGAAATTGTGGGCATCAGAAATTGCCCTTCTTAAATCGTATGTGTAGTTTTTTAGCCATCCTTTTTACGCCTGGAGCCCTTGTGCTATTTTTACCACTGTTGCTCATCAGCACCCTTCTCTTTTCCGGTTGCTCATTGTTCAAAAGCAGTCATCAACAACCACCCGCTTTTGCCGCACTGATTAACGATTTAAAATTATATGAGCTCGACCACCCAGAAACACTACACGCAGGCAATCTGTACGAACATCTTCTCTGGACACACTACGCAGCAACACGACTACTAGAAGAACCATCAGCATGGACACACGGTTTTACATTCACTGAACGAGACAAGCAACTGCTCAATTTAGCAGCATTTTTACACGATCTTGGCAAGGCTGGCCGGGGAACACTATTTAACGGCACACACCCAAGTTTAATGTATAAATCAGTGCTCAACGATAGCGGCAAAACTATCAAAATTATCTACACGCACGACAACAAAGATCACATCAAGGTTGGGTTTGATTATCTTGCCGAAGTGTTTTTACCCATTGAAAAACAGCAACATTACACGCTTTCCTGCGCAGTACCCATGAGTATTCAACCGCTCATGCATCAACTTGGCATTACACTGGAAGAACAAAAAATTATTGCCATTTTAGTTGGCATGCATTACGACTTTGGTATGATCATAGGTGGTAAACTCACCACTGCCGACTACCTAAGCAACCTCAGAGCATACGCACAAACGGTACGGCATTCTCCCATTGATGAAAAATTATTACGACTTGCGGTACTCATTCAAATAGCAGACGTAACCGGTATGACGTATGTTAAGCCGCGTCCAACATGGCTTTTCCCAGACGCACCAGAAGCACACGAAGTCCGCACCATTAACCCGTCAGCCTACCAACGGTTTGGCTACCATACAGACGAACCAATAATTGTTTTTTCAAGCCTACTGGAAGAATTTAAGCGTCAAGACAAGCAGGTTCAATGACCCGCGTTGACGCACAACCATCACACAAAGAAGAACAAACCTCCAAGGGGAGTCTATTCAAGATCGCTAGATCATAGGGGGTATAGCCCATGTGATCCCTAGCAAAAACATCTGCGCCAAGCCTAACAAGCTCGCTGATTACTTCAAAGTCCCTTCCCGCAGAACAAGCTTCATGCAAAGGGGTTTGACCATAGCAAGCGCAATGATTAATCAATGCTCCTTGTTGTATAAGATACCTTATTACGAGCAGCGATGTTCCATACGCACAGGCATAGTGCAAGGGAGTGCAGCCAAAAATATCAACGCTGTTAATTTTGCTCCCAAGCCGCAACAAAAGCCCAACCGTCTCCCATTCAGGCCTTGTGGCACACACAATATGCAGCGGACTTGCCCCATTGATGTCTAGAGCATTCACATCACAATACGGAGCAAAATTTGGAATAGTATCGTGCCCAGCCTTCCCTGGACCAGCCGCACAAGCTGCCATGAGATAAGCATGCACACGTTTTCCATAGAATGGCACAGAAGCAGTAGCCTTACTAGATAAGCCAACCCAACAAAAAATAAAAATGGCCAGCGTTTTGACAAGCACCGGCACAGCTATGACATGCATCATTGGGATTCCTGCTTCCTAACAAGACAGTATAATCAACACCTCATCAGCATCATACTACTGTGATCGTAGCAGAGTACCCAAAGATCATGTAAGAATTATAAGAAAAAAAACCTTGCTAGGAGTATTTTATTTGCGAGCCATTGCATCACGGAAAAGCCCATTCAGATAAATGCTCATACCGGCCTCCCTTGCAGCATTATAATCTTTACCAGTAACAATTGCTCCTATGCCGAGCAGGGCGCTCACTACATCTTCTTTCATTGGTTGGTGGCGGCAAGCATAATACAGCGGCGTACGCCCCAAGCCATCCCTGCTATTAACATTATCCGGTGTCAGGTATCGCAAGACCTCTTGAAGAGAAGAATCTGTTTTGGAACATGACTGATGAAGGGGTGGCAACCTAACTTCATGCCTTGGAGGACGACCCCCAAGATTCATCTTATTGGCTGCAGACTGCACCACCCCGCCAACAAAAAAAAGTACCAAAAATAGCTTACCGATTTTTATAGTAAAACTTATGTTCATTGACTACTCCCCAAAACACAATTCCAACAAAAAAGATTATGCAAAAACAACATATGCCCAACCAGCAACAACTGCCAGCAACAACTGGATTATCCAGCCCCACGGTATTATGCCAAAAACAAGCATTAGCGGAAGAGTGGCAATTGCAAGCGCAACCACTGCTGCAAACAAAAGTACTTGTACTTTTGAGTAGCCCCGCCTTTGGAGGTATATGGAAAAATGGTGCGGGCTGCCATTGTAGAATGGAATGCCAAGCTTTGTTCGTACAATAAAAAGACCACTGACTTCCAGCAGTGGTACAGCCAAAACAAGTGCAGGGATAAAGAAGACGGCTAGGAATGGCAGAAGCCAGTCAATAAAAAAAACATGCTGCCCAGGCGTTGGAAATAGCGCAGGCTCCCAAGACAAGAGCAGCGGAACAGCAGCTAAAAAACCGCCAATAAACATTGAGCCTGCATCGCCAAGATAAATGCGAGCAGGAGGGCGATTGTACCACAAAAATGCCGCCACTGAGCCCATAAAGGCCATGAGCAAGAGACTCACAGCATAGGCCTTTTGGAGTAAGGCAAAAATGAAAAATGAAAAAGCAGCACAAATCGCAAGAACCGCACACAGTCCATCCATCACATCAACCAAGTTGAATGCATTAATGACAGTAAGCAGCCAAAATAATGAAGCGCCAATATGTAAAAAAGAGCTTAAAAATTGTGTTTTGAGGGAGAACTCGCCCTTTAAAAAACAGAGTGCGGCAAGAAACTGGCCAAAGAATTTTTGCCGCGGCTTTAAGACTTTTAGATCATCAATGAGCCCAACAAAGAGCAGCATTGTGGTCCCCAAAATGAGCCATAACAAAAAATTATCAAATGGATAGCACAGCCCAAGGGTTGCAATGAGAGGAATGTAAATAGCAACCCCACCAAGGTAAGCAACAGGAGCTTTTTGATGCTTAAGCCTACCATCTGGGGCATCAACAAACTCCAACTTGAGCGCTGCTTTAATGACAATTGGCACCAGATAAATACCAATCAGAAACGAAAAAACGCCGGCAAAAACGTGCCGTAAAATGATGCTTTGCATATGCTCTCCTTTTTAAAAGCACAAGCCCACTCTGTTGACTATACCCAGCGTGGACCAAAATGCAAATGGGGCATTTTTTTCATGATAGAAAAACGTAAAAAAAAGGGCACTCATCCCTGTGAAATAAAAAAGAGCATTGTTATTGGGAGCATGCATGATCGCAATCCGTAATTTTTTCTTATTATCGCTTACGATAATAACTTCAGGGCTAGCGGCAGCAAACTATCCACCTCAACCTCCTGTGATGTCAGCAGATTATGTGCCACAAGAAAATCCCTGTGGTCAGTACATGAAGACATCTGAGAGCTGTTGTTTCTGTATTCTTTGTTACGCTAGCTTGTTTTTTGTGAATATATGTATCAAGAAAACTGCACAAACTGCCGATACTGTCGCAGAGACGCACGCAAGTAAATTATAACACCTAGCCAATCTATCATGGCTTAAGTAACTGCAATAACCTCTGCTCATCAGTGTCATCAAGTAGCGCAAAGTTCACACGCAGCACGTACCATGGCAGCTGAGAGCGCGTCGAAAAAACAAGGGGAGCAATTTTTACCCAGTCCTTGGTTGTAGTCACCATGGCAGTTGCTCCCTGGGATTTTGCGCGAACCAGGATCCGGACCAAGCTTCTTTCCGAATAATCATAATGGTTCGGAAAGGGGGCCTGAAAAACACTGCCCACGCCAAAGCTCGTTAATGTTTGGATAAAATTATCTGCGTTGCCAATCCCAGAGAGAGCACAGAGGCGGTGCGCAGAAACCTGTTCCACAGGAACTGGCTCTTGATTGCACAAAAAGAAACCATCTGGTTTGTGCCAACCAAAAAAGATACGGTCATGACCTAGTTTTTTTCGCAGAGTACTTTTAAGTGCCAGACAAGCATCTGAACCAAGCCTGTCTCCGTGCGTTATGATGACTGCCGTTGCACGAGAAAGATCTTTTTCACGCAATCGCCCAAGTGGCAGGCAGTAGCCATTATCAAATGGTTTACGCGCATCAATGAGCACTAATTCAATATCTTTTTTTACACGGTGATGCTGGTAGGCATCATCAAGAAGCACATAACGAATGCGTTTTTCACTGTCCCAATTCACCAGCAGGTCACACGATGCAGCGCGATTGGGCCCTACAACAACAGGGCACTGCAGTTGGACGGCATGCATCACAGCCTCATCACCCGCAACAGCAGGGGGATGTAGCAATTGCTTGCCGTCAGAAATAAGAAGTGATCGACCAGTAAGCTCGTTGCTTCCACGGTAGCCCCGTAAAACAATAGCGCACTGACCCGAACCAAGCAGAGCAGCCAAGTAGGGAATAAGAACAGATTTACCGGTACCACCAACCGCAATATTTCCTACACTGATAATGGTAAAAGGGTAGCTAGTTTTGCCAACAGAGAGACGCCGATACTGTTGCGAGAAATAAAAAAAAACCTGATAGCCCAAAGCTAAGAGCCAGAGAGGCAGAAAAAAGACCCGCTGCCACCATGCCCATGCAGTGCGCGATGTCAGCGGGTCAATATTTTTAGTCAACTTTAACTTCAGCAAAGCAGATTACCGTGTCGCCTTCTTGGAATTCTGTGAAGCCATCTACAGTGAAACCACATTCATAACCAGCATGTACTTCTTTAACGGTTTTACGATCACGCTGCAAGGAAGAAATTTTTCCTTCGCCAATCTTTTTACCGCCACGGAAACATTCAGCTTTGTTACCACGAGAGACAATTCCTTCTCGTAAATAACAGCCCGCGATAACACCAACACCTTTGATGTCAAATACCTTGAGGACTGAAGCCTCACCGACTTTGTTCCAGTTATACACTGCTTCTTTTTTAGATAAGAGCAGTTTAGTCAAATAATCAATAAGCTCATAAATGATGCCGTAGAGTTGGACACTAATTCCCATTTCTTTGGCAAGCGCTTGGGCATTTTTTTCAGTTTTAACATGCAGTCCAACGATAATTGCGCTAGTGTTTTCAGCAAGCTCAATATCGCTTTCTGTGATATCGCCAATACCACTATTAACAATAACAATCGGACATTTAATTTCTTTGTTCGCCTTAACCACCTTGTCAATAGACCCCATCACAGCCTCTTTTGAGCCGCGGGTATCTGTTTTAACAATAAGATTAATATTTTTTTGTTCAACTTTATTGCGTGATAGCGCGGTTTGTTGAACTATAGCTACTGGCATTCTTGTAGCTGCAGGCGCATTTTGCGCAACGTGCTCAACAATCTTTTCAGAGCGAGCTTTGTTGTATGCCTGCTGTGTTACAACAAGCAAGTCTTCGCCAAGTCCCGCGACAGAGTCAAAACCAACAACCTGCGCAGGAATTGATGGACCAACTTCAGTAACTTTTTTGCCGTAGGTATTTATAAGCACACGAATTTTACCGGTGCATTGGCCTGCAGTAAAATAATCACCTTGGCGCAACTTACCTTCGCGGCAAATAACGGTGGCAACAGGACCAAGTCCTTTTTCAACGTGAGATTCAAAAATAAACGCATGTCCTGGGACATCAGCAGGAGCTTTGAGCTCCATCATCTGGGACTGCAAAACAATCATTTCCAACAAGTGCGCAACCCCATCTCCTGTTTTTGCAGAGATAGGCGCAATCACGGTTTGGCCGCCCCAGTCTTCAGGCATCAAATCATGCTGAGAGAGTTGACGTTTAATAGTCTCAATCGCTGATGGTGAAGTAACTTTATCAATTTTATTAATCGCTACAATAATCGGCACGCCAGCATTTTTTGCATGCTGAATTGCCTCAATTGTTTGTGGCATAATGCCGTCATCGGCTGCAACCACCAAAATAGCGATATCTGTAATTTTTGACCCTTGCTGACGCATATAGGAAAACGCCTCATGGCCAGGGGTATCAAGAAAGACAATTTTGCCCAGAGCGGTGTCGACTTCCCATGCACGGACATGCTGGGTAATGCCGCCTTTTTCACTGGCAGCAACATTCATTTTACGAATAAAATCGAGCAGGGTTGTTTTTCCATGATCAACGTGTCCCATCACTACAACAACGGGTGCGCGGAACGTGCCATTAGCGGGAGCAACACGGGCAATTTTTTGTTCTGCTGTCTTGGACAATGAATTTACGGTAAGGGTGACTTTAAACTGGTCTGCCAATGAGCGAATAACATCAATGGAAATAAGGTTGTTCAAATTGCAGACCACCCCTTTCTTAAGAAGGGCGGTAATAAGCTCGCTTGCATGACGACCAAAAAGAGCAGCAACGTCACACACCGGCATAGAGACAGCATCAATAGTCAACTGCGTTACCGGGGCTTTAACAGCTTCTTTTTGCGCAACAACGCGTGGGCGGCGACGCCTACGACGACGTGCACCAGCAGGCGCCTGCACAAAAGCAGAAACCCCAACAATGTTGCTTGCGCTAAGTAAGCGCTTGATGCGCTCTTGCTCACGGGCTTCCCGGTCATCATCAAACTCAACGTTTGCTGGTGCTATAAACTTAGTAATAATTGGTTTAGTTTCTTGTGCTGCAGAAGGCAAGACAACCGGTTCAACAGAAGGCTTGTGTTCTTGTTTTTGGATTTCAATCACAGGGGGAACTGCTTGTGTTTTAGAGGTAGGGGTAGATACTTGTTGTTTTGTCTGCACTTTACTACTTTGCTTTACTGGTTGCGGCGTTGGAACGGGAATTGAAAATTTCTTATTCAGAAGCTCAATTAAATCAGGGCCCAACACAGCCATATGATTGGACACAGCGTGCCCAGCTTCTTTTAATACTGCCAAAATATCTTTGCTTGTTTTATCCAGTTGTTTTGCAAATTCATATACGCGCATGCTTACTTCACCTGACTACGGTTATTCTTCGTGTTTTTCTTGGTCATGAGCATGCTCTTGGCTGTCATGGTCACCTTCTTCTTCTTCACGACTAATCGTTTGATCCGCCCCAACAAGATCTTGGAGCTGAATTGCAAGGCCAACAAGACTAGATGCCAAATTAATATTTTGACCCATTTTACCAATTGCATACGAACGCTGATCTGGCGCCAACCAAACAACAACCTTGCTATCGTCCACCAATTCAACACGGTCAATTTCTGCCGGCTTCAAGCTGTAACGAACCAATTTCTCCATAGAGTCTGTTGCTTGGATGAGGTCGATTTTTTCTTGGCCAATCTCACGCAAAATAGGCTTAATACGAGCGCCGCCAACGCCAACGCACGTACCAACAGGGTCAATTTCTTTACGATTTGAAAAAACGATGATTTTTGTTTTATAGCCTGGAATTCGAACAACTTTTTGGACCTCAACTAGCCCCTCAAACACCTCAGGAATCTCTGCAACAACAAGTTGTTTAACAAAGTCCCCAGAAGCGCGGTCTAAAATAAGCTGATAATCACCACGAGCAGCAGGATACACATCTTTAAGTAGCGCTCGAATCGGGTGACCAGTCTTGATAATTTCTTGTGGGATAATTGACTCGTGAGGCAGCAAAGCTAGTACTTCGCCAACTTTAACGGCATACCCAGCACGCTCTCTTTTATGGACAGTGCCAGTAATAATTGTATTGATCTTGTCTTTGAACTCATCGTAAATCGCCAACTGTTCAAGCTCGCGAATCTTACCTGCAATTACCTGTTTTGCCATTAAAATTTCAATGCGGCCAACCGGTTCTTCAAACGGCACCTGTAAAACAGAACCAATCTGAGCAGAGGGATCAATGATTTTGGCGCGGCGAAGAGTGATTTCAAAATCCTCATCAAGTACCGTAGCAACAACTTCTTTGTCCGAAGAAATGTCTAGATTGCCTGTTTTTTTGTTGTAGACAACATAAAAGGTCACGCCGGGATATTTTTTGCCATAAGCAGCAGAGATACCATCAGCAATAATAGTGATTACTTTTTCACGGTCTAAGCCGCGTTCCTCAACAAGATTCTCGATTACGTCCGTAAGATTCACTGTATTTTAACCTTTGCCGCTAAACGGCCACAAAAAAGAGATGGCCTGTGCTTTGTTGTTTGAATAAACACCATTCTACTACTTTCTTCAAAAAAGTGAAGTTTTGATCAGCAACCTTTTTTCTTGTGTCATACTCAACGACTATTTGTCAATACTATACTTTGCTGAGAAAGTTATCCACAGTGCTTATTATTATCTAATTAATATATTTATATATTCTAGTAATAATAAGGGGCGCGGTTTTTGTGGATAACTCTGTTTTTTGACCTCAAAAAGTCTCTTCAGGTCGGGCAACGTGCCATTTTAAAAATTGTTGATAACATGTGGATAACTTGTTGATAACATGTGGACAAGTTTTTCGAATATTCTTAATGTGCGATTAGCAGGGTTTTTTCAAAAAAACCATTTGAAATCCTTCTCTAGGCGATAGATTTCAAGATTTGTGAAAAGTTATTAACAAGTTATCCACATGTTATCAACAAGTTATCCACAATTTCTATGTGAAAATACAGCGATATGCTTTGTCAGTTAGTATTTAAATGGGGGATTTCGGGGATCTCTTTGCTGCGGTGGTTGTATCGAAGTAGGATGAAACTAGGGAGATATTTTGACCTTGATTGGTGGTGTTGTTTTACAAAAAGGGACACTCATGGCAAAACGTATCAGTATTATTTTTTTTGTTGCGCTGTTGCTTTGGGTGGGGGCACTAGCTGGAGCTACTTATGGTGATGTGTATGAAGTGTGTGTTGGCCGTGCTAGTCTCTGGCTTGAGCCCAGCGAGCCTAAAGAGGTTTTTTCTTTTAGGGGCCCATTATTGGCTGAAGATAATGAGTCGCTATCTACCCATGCATCGCAGGTGCTTTTTGGTGAACGCGTAATCTTTGTCAATGGTCGCGGCGACTACCTGCAAGTAGATGTTCCGGGGCAGCTTGTGCGGTGCAAAGAGTCTGGTTGTTTTGTGCCATTACGGGCATGGATTAAAAAGAATTATGTAGTAAAAAAAGAGCAATCGCATATGCTTGCTGCGCGGCATCTATTGGGAATGGTTGTGGTTAATCGGCGTAATGCGAGTTTATTTACTTGGAAAAAAGACTATAGGGGCTGGGTTCGCTCTAAAGTCGCGTATGGTGCAATACTCAAAGTTTACAGGTTTTCTGAGCCATGGGCTTATCTGAAACTTGAAGAAGGAAAAGAAGGGTGCGTCCATTATGATAATATATTCTTGTGTGACCATCCCCCTAAAGAAGATGAATTACGGGCGAACTTTACATCTAATCTTCTGGAATGTTTTAACCAGTTAGGGCTGTGTTATTACCGTTCTGGTGGCCGCAGTGTTTTTGATCACTCTCGCCCCCTTTCGTCATTTGATGATACAGGACTGGTGAGCCTAGGGATGCATGCTTTGGGTTGCG
>JBIIJF010000067.1:0-5198 GCA_044234015.1 Candidatus Babeliales bacterium | reverse complement strand
AGTCTTGATATTGTTTCATACCACACGAATAGGTTGCTTGTGCATGATCCGGAAGCAGATCTCATGAAGCAGATGATGTATGTTGAGCTTAAGCAGCGTTTGCCAGAGCTTCTTTTGATGCGTGCAGACAAAATGTCGATGGCTGCAAGTATTGAAGCCCGTGAGCCTTTCTTAGACCATCAACTTGTTGAATTCATGCTTAATGTGCCAGCTGCACTTAAATTTAAAAATAAAACAACAAAGTATTTGCTGAAAAAAGTGGCTGAACAATTTTTGCCTCAAGAGATTATTTATCGCAAAAAAGTTGGCTTTGGCGCGCCGCTTGCTAGCTGGCTTACTGATGGGCAGTATTTTCCTGCCTATTTTAATCAGCTGTCTTATGATGTGCATTATGCCACGGGTGCAGATTTTGCAACGCCTCTTTGGCAGGTTGATGGAAACATGAATAAAAATCCTGGGCATCGAGCGGTACAGAACTGGGTCTTGCAACAGCTATGGACATTTACACAGCAATCGTAGGGATCTTTTTATGATGCTAAACATAAAGCACACATGGCTTTATTCTGCCATAGGCATAGTTGTTTTTTGTGCAATGTTTGCGTTTTTGGGCACGCAAGTTAATACTGCTAGACCTCACGAGGATATTGATTCTAAAGCTCACATAAGCAGAGCAGAGTTGTTTATGAAAACTGGAAGCTATGTTGAAAATGGGACTACAACAGTTCCGCCTATTGGCTTTGGGTATGCTTGGTTTATTATTGTTGTGTACAGCCTATTTGGGCATTCGCTTAATGCGGTTGTTCTCGTGCAGCTCTTGTTGGCGATTATGAATTTTTTTATAATCCGTGCTATTTGTTCTGAGCTTTTTTCTAAAAACGCTGGTTTAATTGGTTTTCTACTTGGCTGTGGAAGCATCGGGTATATTGTGTTTGCTCAATTCATTCTGACTGAAATTTTACTAGCAACATTTCTGGCCGGTTCATTTCTTTGTATGCTTAAGCAACATCAATCGCAAAATGCACTTTTTGCTGGTCTCATTATGGGGCTGTCTATTTTTGTTAAGCCAGTAGCCCTATATATTGTAATACCGCTTGCGATTGTTTGGGGATTGCAGCATAAGAAAAATGCGTTTTTTTTTCTATGCTGTTTTTTAGGTGGTGCAGGGGTTGTAAAAATGCATAACTACCTCCTCTTTGGTAGTGCCAGTTTTGGTAATTTAGCCTCTTGGAACCTGGCATATGCGTATAATTCATATTTTTTAGCGTATGAAAATGGCACCAACCATGATGTCGAATATATGCATTTAGTTGAGCGCACGGGTGGGGATATTAAGCCAGAATTACTAATGCCAGAGCTTATGCGTAAGATGTTGCACAATCCCCTTGGGGCTGGATGGTGCTGGTTGTTCAATATGTTTAAAACAACGCTTGGATTATATTCTACCAACATGAAGGTTCTTATTGGTAGCGCATACAGCGGTGAAATTTCTTTTTTCAAAATACCTGGCAATCTCCTGCAAAAAATAAGGGGATATGTTACCGGTGGCGGTCGAGAGTCATGGATTATTTGTGTTGGAATTTATGAGGCATTTTTTATCATAATATCTTATCTCAGTGCGATTATTGGCGTGTGGTCTTTGTGGTCTGAACAAAAAAAACGCTCCTATGTATTATTAATTATATTATACGCAGGCTATTTTGTTGCAATAACTGGGCACGATGGTTGCGCACGCTATCGCATGATGGTTGAATTTTTACTTCTAAGCTGTGCTGCAGGGGGGATTGATTATGTGCTGCGGTCCATAAAGAAATCAAAAGGTTATCGTTATTAAATGCAGGAGTAGCAATGAGCAAGGTGCATGTAATTATTCTTGCAGGTGGGAATGGCGATCGCCTATGGCCCCTCTCCTCTCCAGAGCGCCCCAAGCAGTTATTACCATTTTTGCGCAATAAAACACTACTCGATCTTTCTTTGGAGCGTGCTGCTTTACTGGCAGAGCCAACTAATATTTGCGTGGTTACGTGTGCACAGCAAGAGCAAGCAGTGCGAAGGTCTGTGGGGGGGCGAGCAACCGTCCTTGTTGAGCCAGCACAAAAAAATACTGGGCCAGCAATATTATTTGCACTCTGGCAGGTCAAACTTCATGATCCTGAGGCAATGGTCATGGTGATGCCTTCTGATGGCTATATTGATGATAACCAGGAATGTGCTGTTGCTCTGCGAAAGGCTGCGCGTGTAGCGCAAAAAAATAATGGATTAGTGCTCCTTGGCGTTGTGCCGACGAGTCCGGCCACAGGGTATGGGTACATAGAATATTTTGCCGATGGGCAACCTGAAAAAGCTTACCCTATAATCTCGTTTCATGAAAAACCAGACCTGGCAAAGGCAGAAGAGTATGTGGCACGGAGTACCATGCTGTGGAATACAGGCATCGTTATTGGCTCAATTAAAACCTTTATGCAGCAATTTTTATTGCTAGCACCAGATATGTATGCTGCAATGGATGGCTATTTTCATGCTGCTATGCCATACAGTGTTGTCCCATCCATCTCATTTGATTATGCAGTTATGGAAAAGACTATAGATGCTTTTGTCCTGCCAGTCTTTTTTGGCTGGAGTGATGTTGGTAACCTAAAGACCTTTGTGGCGTTGAGTCAGCAGGCAAGTAATCTTCTTCCCGAGTTGCTAGAAATTAATGCCAAAAATAATATTACGCAGGTGCTAAACAAGCCTGTAGTCTGCATAGGCGTTAATAATTTATGTGTTATTGAAACTGCTCATGCTCTTGTGATTGTTCATCAGCAGCATCTTGAAGAGATTCGTCAGGCTGTTGCTATCTATAAACAACGGTATGGTTCTAAAGAGATGAGCATTTAGTAACCAGCGTAAAACATCTTCTTTTGGTGTGTGCTTCACACAGCGGATGGCTCTGTGATATACCTTAAACAGTTAGTGCATTACCATGGCTGCTCTGGCTAGTGATCTTTGAATAATAAGTGTGGATCCTGCATGCTAAAATCATAAAAAGAAGCAAATGTCTTCTTTTTATGATGGTGCTCAGCTACCTTTAAATAGGGCGCAGGAGCTCGCAAGTTCTGAAGAGAGGGTTGAGGGGGGATCATGAAAAAGATAGACAAGATCATTCATGAATTTGATGAGCGTGTTGAACATGCAATTCAACCGGTTTGGAAAAGAGTCCATAAATATTTTGCATTGTTCAGCACCACGCTGTTATTAGTTCTTTTTGGTGTTTTTTGCATCAAAATATTTCACAGTAAGACCTCCGTGGTAACCGGTCTCATTCGAGATGACTTATCTGCAATCGAACGTGCTTTGCACGAAATAGATGCTTCGTGTAATATCCTTGCAGTCCGAGGAGATGCTGCACAAGTTGATTTTCTTACGGTTGCCAAATTTTCTGGCTCTACGATTGGATGCCTTAATCTGGCTTACCCAAAGCGTTGGAAGGGGCCTTATCTTCAGGTCAATCCAACGCTTCAAGAGCATATGTACGAAATAGTGCGTACCAAAGAAGGCTATTTTGTTGTGCCAGGAGCAGGGGTTACTTTACCTAACAAATTAGTTATGGGCAAAGACATTCTGCTGACGCATAACAGTGCTATAACACTTATGATGCAGCCTGGTGGTCGGTTGAATTTCCAAGGAAACCCTTTGGCGGTTCGCTTATCATTTAAAATTGGTGATTGGGACCCAGTCAGACCAGATAAAGACACCATAGAAAAGATTAACGATATGCTCAAAGAGTTTAACGAGGCGATGCCATTTGCGCAACGTGGTGTTTTACTCGGGACAGTTACTTGTTAATTTTTTTCAACCCAAAAACTTTTTAAAAAAGCCCGCAATACCGCTGGAGCTTTGGCTATCATTGCCAAGCTGTTCAGCAAAAGCAAGCAGTGTTTCTTTGGCTGCTGCGGGTAATTTTGTTGGGATATCACAGGTAGTGATAATTACAAAATTGCCACGGCCATGACCACGAAGTTTGGCAAAACCCTTGCCCTCGATGATAATTTCTTTATCTACAGGGCAACCTTTTGGAATCTTAAGAACTTCTTTGGTGCCATCAATATTTTCAACTTCAATTTGGCAACCAAGTACCAACTGTGGGTAAGTTAAAGCCAGCGTGGTCACAAGATCATTCTCTTTGCGGTGAAACACTTTATCTGCTGGTATTTCTACTGTTAAATAAAGATCGCCTGCAGGACCGTTAAAGGTACCCGCATCGCCCTTACCCGTAATTCTTAGCTCAGCGCTGTGATAAATGCCCGCTGGAATAGTGATTGAGAGTTTCTCATACTCTTGAATGCGAGTTTGTCCTTTGCAGCTGGTGCAGGGGTTAACAATTTTAATTCCCTGTCCATGACACGATGAGCATGGCTGGCTGAAACTAAAAAAGCCTTGCTGTACAGCGATTTGGCCTTGCCCATGACAAGTGCCGCACATGCTTGGTTTTGTGCCGTCTTTGCATCCAGAGCCTTTGCAAAGGGTGCATGCTACAAAATGATAAATTTTAATCTCTTTTTTACAGCCAACAAAAGATTCTTTGAGGCTAATGTTGATGCGGTGAGAAAGATCATGCCCGCGTTGCGGTGTTGGGCCACTTGCCTTGCGGTTTTGTTGCCCCCGGCCACGTCCTTGTCCGCCAAACAAATTCTCAAAAATATCGCTGAATTGTTCAAATGGGTCTTCGCCATGATGCCCTCCATGCCCCTGATTTGTTGCGGCATGGCCAAACTGATCGTACTGTCTACGCTTGCCATCATCTGACAGGATTTCATACGCTTCCGTTGCTTCACGAAATTTAGCTTCAGCACCTTTGTCACCAGGGTTTTTATCTGGATGATGCTGCAACGCGAGCTTGCGGTATGCTTTTTTAATCTCATCAGCAGAGGCAGCTTTTGAGATTCCTAAGACTTCATAAAAATCGCGTTTTTTTGTTTTTGTCATGGCTCTTGTACGTCTGTAAAAATGGTAAGAAGCTTGTGTTTGGTGCCGAAGAGGGGACTCGAACCCCTACCCCTTTTACAGGACTAGACCCTGAACCTAGCGCGTCTACCAATTCCGCCACTTCGGCTTGATTACAGGGTGATCATTCTACCATGCTTTTTCAGTAAGGCCAACCAGATTGTGAGCGAAAAGACTAAATTTCTTGCATGATGCCTCTGAGTGAAGGATATCGC
>JBIIJF010000002.1:0-17449 GCA_044234015.1 Candidatus Babeliales bacterium | reverse complement strand
CAGGGCCCCTTGTTTTGCTAGAAAATCTACGTTTTTTTACTGGGGAGCATGCCGAGCCCTCGCTCGCCTTCGCCCAGCAGTTGGCAAACATGGCAGATATTTTTGTGATCGATGCTTTTGGTACCCTGCACCGGCATGATGCCTCTGTCTGCTTAGTTCCTACCCTTTTTGCGCCGGAAAGCCGATCGTACGGCCTGTGCGTAGCCCATGAGCTTGAACACCTTTCCGTGCTGAAGGAATGCCCCAAAAAGCCCTTCGTGGTACTGCTTGGTGGCAGCAAAGTTGCAGATAAGCTTTCACTCTTGGCCCACTGGGTAGCCGCAGCAGAGGCCAATCGCCCATCCAACATTTTACTGGGCGGGCTTTTAGGCAAAGCAATAGCCAGTCAGAGGCCCGAGCTACCAGGGCAAGCAGCAGCCAGGGGAATAACCCTGATAATGCCCATCGATTACACGCTTGATGCCTCGGGAGCACCGATTGACATTGGCCCAGAGACCATAAAAAAATTTATTGCTTGTTTGGCCACGGCAAAAACAACGTTTGCCAACGGAACCATGGGTAAATATGAAGACGTAGCCGGACAAAAAGGCACGCAAGCAACGCTTGCGGCCATGGCTACAAATACGGGAGTAAAAATTATTGGGGGAGGGGATTGTGGGGCAGCAGTGCACCACTTTGGCCTTGAGGCCGGCATAGATTTTATCTCCACCGGCGGAGGGGCAACGCTTGCCTACTTGGCTGCGCAGGAAGCGTGGACAGAACTGCCCGGTCTTAAAGCTTTGCTGGGATAGTTGCAACGCGAATTGAGAAATCTGTTGCACCAGCTGTTCTGAAGTAGTGACGCAGCACGCCGTCTTTCAGGATGACAAAACTAATAAGACCAATGCTGGCATCTCGTGCCAGAAGGGCTTTGACCTGGTCATTGCCACAATCTGCAACGGTTGTAACCGTCAGAGAGGTGTAACCAGCTTCGTACAGGTAATTCAACATACTTTCTTGGAGCGCCTGGTCATTGGAAGCACAGACAACTAACACAGAATCGATACCAGAAAAACTTGCATGCACCAAAGAATTTATTTGCTGAGAATTGACGACCGTATTCATAAGCACTCCTGCGATACATGGACCAAAAACGCATTTTAATTACTGTACTATTTCCACTATACGATAGTTCTTGTGCAGGTCAAAAAAATTATAAAAACCCTGCTTTCTGCAATTTTATGCATTTATTTCTTATTTTTTATTAAAATTTTGCTGAATTTCTTTTCTACTTTCGAAAAAGCAGCATTTTACGCCAGGTATCTGGGTTGATATACTCTTTCTGCATGGCAGCATCCCTTTGCTTAAATGATTATTATTGAATTTTTTATGAATACTATCATGCCATCAAGATCCTATTTTTAAAAAAATCCACAGAACCTATTTATACAGAGAAATATTATGAAAAACATTGTAAAAAAAATATGCCTATTTTTTACTCTTGGAATTACATTAGACAGTAGTTTGTTTGCAGCCCAAAAAGAAGTAAACCCTGACCTTTACAATGCTTTGATGATGGCACACTCAACCCTTAGCACAACGAATATTGATTCAGCACGAGAGAAATTTCGCAATCTATCCGAACCAAGCGCAAAAGCCCCTTACACAAAAATGGCCTACCGCGTATATTGGTGCTTTCGTTCGCAAGGGAAAGAGAATATTGATCCTGCGTTTAACATGAAAGATATCATATTCTTTGACCATGGAGCCTGGAATTTCGATTTTAGAGAGGTACCCCACGGCACTCCGGATACAGATTTACAAATGATTATTGACTTATTTTTTGCCATGCAGGAATCGAGGATTATTGACTTATTTTTTCCTATACAGGGATCGAAGAATCGCAATTTATTGTTGCTTGCGGTAGAACTTTATGCGTCTAGTAGATATGGCCACAGAAAAACCATTTTCGCACTTAGAGAAATTCTCAAACAAGACGAAGAATTAGCTAACAACTTGAACGTTATATTCCAATCGTTAGGATGCCTAAATCAACCTCGAATCACGTCTCCTAGCCTAAGAAATGGGTCTTTGGCATTTTGCAATCTATTAAGCATGCCTATCTCATTTCCGCTCACTGGACTGTCATATCTTCATGTCGAGGGAATCGAATCAGTCTGTGGCTTTGTAAAAGACTACTATGGGCCTGATGGCCACACCCAGCTAGCAATTGGTTATGATAGCAAAAATTGATGCGAAGAAAATAGTGAACACTTTCAGGGGACTGTTTTACCACAGTCCCCTGATTTAATTAGAATACTGATTCTTTAACAGCTTGTGCGATAGTCGTTGCCAGATTCAAACCAAACTCTTGCTTACCATCATTGTAGCGGAGTGTGATGGTCTCGTTTTCCATCTCTTTTTTGCCAACCACCACCATCCATGGAATTTTCTCTGTCTGTGCGCGACGGATTTTTGCAGAAATCTGATCACCGCTCTCATCCATCTCAACGCGAATGCCCGCTTTGGCAAATGCAGCAACCACATCTTGGCCATAAGGATTTTGTGCATCAGTGATGGTGAGCACGCGGACTTGTAGCGGTGCTATCCAGAAAGGCAAGTTCCCTTTGGTGTGCTCAAGCAAGATGCCCAAAAAGCGCTCCAGGGAGCCGTATAGGGCTACGTGAATCATAACCGGACGCTTGCGTGATTGATCTTTATCTATGTATTCAAGTTTGAAATTTTCTGGTTGTGTGAAGTCGACCTGAATGGTACCGCACTGCCACTCACGTCCCATCGCATCAACAATTTTCATGTCAATTTTGGGGCCGTAGAACGCACCACCTTCTTTGTCTGTTTCGTAGGAAATGCCACGCTTATCCAGGACATTTTTTAGTGCAGCTATCGCTGCATTCCAACCTTCATCACTGCCCATAGATTTTTCTGGGCGCAATGATAAAAAGCGTTTCACTTCCGTAAAGCCAAACTTGCTGTACAACTTTTCCACCAAGTCCATAAGACCACCAACCTCTTGCTCAATCTGATCCATGGTGCAGTACAAATGTGCATCATCTTGCGTAAACGCACGGACGCGGAACAGCCCATGCAGCGCGCCAGAAAGCTCAAAACGGTGCACCAGCCCAAACTCAGCAAGGCGCAACGGTAGCTCACGGTATGAGTGTGGACGTTCCTGGTAGTGCAAAATGGACCCAGGGCAGTTCATTGGCTTAACACAAAAAGAGACATCCTCTGCTGAGGTAAAATACATATTTTCGCGGTAGTTGTCGTAATGCCCAGATGTACGCCACAGTGATTCATTGAGAATCAGCGGCGTCTTAATTTCTTGGTACGCATTGCCACGCAGGTGACGCAAGAATTCAATTAATTTATTGTAGACCAGCAAACCCTTGTGATGAAAAAAGGGAATACCTGGTGCAAGTTCACGAAAAGAAAACAGATCAAGCTGCTTGCCCAAACGACGGTGGTCATACGCTTGTAAATCTTCTTGCAGTTTGAGGTAGGCATCCAAATCAGCTTGTGTTTCAAAACAGATCCCCGTAATACGCTGCAGTGCTTGCCCAGACCGATCTGCTCGCCAGTACGAACCAGAAATATGCATGAGCTTGAAATATTTCACTGAGGCTACCTCTTCAACGTGGCCACCACGACAGAGATCTGAAAAATTTCCCTGGGTGTAAATACCAACCGTTTCACCCTCAATCTGGTCAATCAGTTCACATTTAAATTTATTGTTAGCATAGAGTTTGCGGGCCTCATCTTTGAGCATTTGCTGCCCGGTAATTTTATACCCACGCTTAGCAATCTCATGCATCTTTGCTTCGATGCGTGGCAGATCTTCTTCTTTAAAATTTGTCGTTGGTAGGAAATCGTAGAAAAAACCTGTTTCCGTCACCGGCCCAATAGTCAAAAGGGTTTCAGGATAGAGCTCCAAAACAGCATGCGCAACAAGGTGTGCAGCTGAGTGACGTAAATCGTGCAAATATGCATTCTTTTCCATGGCGAAATTCCTTTTGCTAAATCAAACAGGTCCCAATTCAAATGTTTTTTAGGGTACCACAATTAACAAAAAACAATAGTACAATTCCTTGCAGGCAGGAGGACTAACGTGATAGGGTGTGGCGTATAATCAATGCCATAGCAGGGGAGCTCACATGACAGAGTTACAACAAAGAGTTTTACGTGCCAACCGCATATTCGTACTTGATACAAACGTTCTTATTCACGACCCAAACGCCTTTTTTGCTTTCGAGGGGGTCGTTGTTTGCATCCCTTTCATGGTTCTTGAGGAGCTTGACGCCTTAAAACGCGAATCCGGTGAGAAAGGCCACAACGCCCGCCAAAGTATTCGACTCCTTGAAGAGATGCGACGCAAGGGTCACCTTGGCGATGGCGTCCCGCTCGACAATGACACCAAGGGCAGTATTTTACGCATCATGCGCAACCCGGCACAAATTGATTTTGACCTTGTGCAGCGAGACCTGCACGAAATTAAAGACAACGCTATTTTGCAAACAGCGGCCAACCTGACCAAAGAGGGTAATAAAGTTACCCTGGTCACCAAAGACATCAATGTTCGCATCAAAGCCGACGCCCTTGGTATTGAGAGTGAAGACTACACAAAAGGCATCGTCTCTGATGATCAATTTTACAAAGGCTGGATCAGACAAGTCCTGCCAGCCAATGACATGCGACAAGTCAGCATCAAAACTATTGGCTCTCTGATTGATAACCGAGTGCTTCTCCCCAACGAGTTTGTTATTTTAGAAAGCAAAAACAATCCACAAAATTATCGGTTGTTCAGGCACCTGAGCAACGATCATTTTAAAGAAGTAGAACCCATAACCCTCCTCCACACCTTCTCGGCAAAAAACGTCCAGCAGCTCATGACGCTGGACCTGCTCCTTGATGACAACGTACAAATCGCCACGCTGCTTGGCCCTGCAGGTACAGGCAAAACCTTTTTGACTCTGCTTGCAGGGTTATACAAAACAGCCTACGAACATACCTACCGCAAGCTCATGGTAACCCGCCCCGTGATTGCCCTTGGCGCTGACATTGGCTTTTTGCCCGGCGATATGCAGGAAAAATTGCACTACTGGATGCAGCCGGTGTACGACAATCTTGAATTTATTGGTAGTAAGATGCTGCGTGGCAGCGAGCAGATGCTTGGCATTAATCAAAAAGAGGCTCGACCAAATAAAAAACATGAACGGCCAGACCACAACCAGCAACGCAACCGCCACCGCGACCGTAACAACGGCCACGGTCATGATAGACAGTGGCAGGAAAAACGATCCTTCCAGCCTCACCCAGCAGAGCAAAACCAACTTGTGCATCGCCTGCAGCAACAGGGCATCCTGAGCCTGGAAGCAATCACGTACATGCGTGGCCGCTCTATTCCAAATCAGTTTGTTTTCATTGATGAAGTACAAAACCTAACCCCGCACGAAGTTAAAACCATCGTGAGCCGTGCTGGCGAAGGCACCAAGATAATTCTTGCTGGTGATCCGTACCAAATTGATTCGCCCTACCTCGATTTTAGCAGTAACGGTTTAACCGTCAGTACTGAAAAATTAAAAAACCACAATATTTTTGGTAGCGTCTTTCTTGAAACATCTGAACGCAGTGAGCTTGCTAAGCTTGCTGGCGAAGTCTTGTAAAAAGCAAAGAGCCCGCTGGTTTATGCCAGCGGGCTCTTTGCTTTTTCCTTTTTAGCCAGTTACATCTGGTGCTCTTGCACCAAGGCAAGGCACTTAGCAACAGTCTGCGCAAAGCTCAAATCACTTGAATCAATAATAGTCGCACCCTTTGGCACCACCAAAGGCGCAACCGCACGTTCTTGGTCACGTGCATCACGGGCCCGCACTTCAGCGGTAATTGCCTCAATGCTCATACCCGCATAATCACGCTCGGTTGAACACTTTAAACGCTCAGCACGGACACGCGGTGTTGCCGTTAAAAATATCTTTACGGTTGCATCAGGAAAAACAACGCTCCCACAATCACGTCCATCCGCAATCAGATGGTAACGCTGGGCTACTTCTCGCTGAATGGGCAAAAGGAGCGCACGAAGCGCAGCATCAGCAGAGAGAAGCGAAGCAGCTTGGTCCATGACAGGCGAGTACAAAAAACTGTTTGCAAGCCGCTGACCACGCCAAAAAATCACTGGCTGGCCATCTGCAAAATCATACCGCACATCAGCAAGCCAAGCAAAATCCCCTGGCTCCTGATCTGCCGCAAGGTATGCAGCCGCACGATACAGCAACCCGGTATTCAAATGTTTGAATTGCAGGTGCTGGGCAAGTGCTTTTGCCACAGAACTTTTACCGCTGGCAACCGGGCCATCAATCGTTACAACATCAATCATCATTCTGTCAATTCTTTAGGCCGTAGAGGTGTCGGGTTACGGTAGCACATTTGCATTCGAACAAGCTCATGCTCATAATAATCGCGCTCAGATTTATTTGATGCAAAAATCTTTAAAGTAGTTTCTTTAGTGGTATTTTGTAACATCATAAACGCTATACATTGGTGGATACGGGCAGCTATTTTTGGGTACGCTGGTTCTGTACCATAAACATTGATAGCATCAGATATATATATACTTGGATCAAAAACCTGGCCTTCCTTAAAAGATCTCTGGTCTCTATGGGCAACATAAAAGGAATCATTCTCAAGCATTTCATCATCATGAGAAACAAATGAATCTGCATTCAAAATCAGTGATAAAACTGGAGGCAGAGTCGTATTCATCGTATAGATGTTGCGCTCAAACCAAAATGTCGGCACACCTTTTGGCACCACAGCCCCACAGGAGTGGTTTTGAAATGCATACTCACGAAAAACCTCTTGCATGTTACTTTTATCCAAAACAATACCAGATGGCGTAGTAGGCATAGGGCTGTTTATGAGGTAAACATCAAACTTTCTATCGTCATAAGTGCCTAAAAAATGTCTTGGCTGTGCTGATTGGATTGCTGCACTCACCTCAGTATCACCTGCCCGACCTGCCGCGCCATATCCCTTGCCAGCAACCAACACGCATAGTATGAAAAAAAAATTCATTTTCATAAACAATCCTTCACTGTTGCAAATATGTTTCACCAAACAAACTAAATGAGGTGCTAGGCTAACCAAAATAGCCCAGCAAGTCAAAGATCCCAAGCTCTTTGCGGCGATGAGCAGTTGTGGTACACTCTGTCCTTATTCGTTGAGGCTTAGCCTAAACAAGAACGAACTATTACCGAATGCAAAATTGGATAACACAGTAATCATGACACAAGAAAAACCAACACCATTGATGGAGCAGTATTTTGCGATCAAAGAGCAATTTCCTGACGCTTTGCTCTTTTTCCAAGTTGGTGATTTTTACGAACTCTTTTTTGATGATGCAAAAAAAGCTGCTGCCTACTTGGCTATTGCCCTGACTAAACGGGGGAAAAACCAGGGGGTGGACATCCCGCTGTGCGGCATCCCTATTCATGCGCTTGATCATTACCTGACCAAACTTATTCGCGGTGGTTTTGCTGTTGCTCTCTGCAACCAGCTAAGCAAACCGCAGCCGGGCACCGTTGTCCAGCGCGGCATTACGAAGGTTTTTACGCCCGGAACCCTTACGGATACCAGCATGCTTGAAGCCAAATCTGCTTCATATTTTTTATCCTGCTATCCTGGTCCTCAGAGTTGGGGGCTGGTTTTTGGGGAGTTGCTCACTGCACAACTCTTTGCCACCGTTATCCCCGCACAAGCAAATCGCATGCTTGAAGCCGAGCTCATTCGCTTCTTTCCCGACGAAATTATTTTGCCCAACCTGCCAAGCATTGCTGCCTCCGTACAACACTTTAAAAAACTAGGGTACTACACAAGCGTCGCACACACCCAAAACAGCGATCTTGCTGAAGGTTGGGTAACAAAACATTTCGCCAGCGCAGCCGAAACGCTCAGCAATCAACTAGCGATCAAACAAAGCCTGATAACCTTGCACGGCTACCTGCACAAACACCAACCAAGTGCGCTTGACCAGTTCAGCCAGATCCATTTCTACCAGCCAGATGACTATTTAATTCTTGATGCCTCTACGCAAAAAAATCTTGAGATTGTAGAAAATGCCCACTCGGGAAGCAGAAAAAACACGCTTTTTGCCGTTATCGATTATGCCAAAACGGCCATGGGATCACGCACGGTAAAAAAATGGCTACAGCGTCCCCTCGTACAAAAAGAGCCCATCAATCAACGGCTCGATTTTATTGATGAACTTAAAAACAACATCACCTGGCTGCATCAGCTGCAAGAACAACTCTCGGCATGCGGCGATATTGAACGTATTGTTGGCCGAATCGCCCTGGAGCGTGCACTCGTGGCAGACTACCTTGCGCTCAACACCACCCTGCGGATAATCCCACGGCTAAAGGAGCTGCTTGCTAGCATGAACAACGCATTGAGTGCCATGCTGTTGCAACGGCTTTCAGATTTCAGTACGGTCATCGCCCTCATCACGGCAAGCATCAATGACCAGAGTGATTACCCTCACCTCATCAAGCCAGGGTTTGACCACAATTTAGATTATTTGTACAGCCTGCTGGACAACGGCAAGCAGGCCTTCTTGGCCCTGGAACAAGCAGAGGTCACACGCACTGGCATTAACAGTTTAAAAATCAGCTACAACCAAATCACCGGCTACTACATCGAAGTAACCAATCCCAACCTTGACCGCGTACCAGATGATTTTATCCACTTGCAAACGCTCTCAAATAAAAAACGCTTCACAACACCCCAGCTCAAAACCCTTGAGCATGATTTTTTCAAAGCACAAAACGAGCTAGAAAGTGTTGAAGCAAGCGTCTTTGAACGCGTCAAAAAAGAGGTTAGCCAGTCACTGCGCGAACTGCGGCACGCCGCCCAAAGTATTGCCTACCTTGATGCTCTGTTCAGTTTTACCAAAGCAGCCTATGAACTTGGCTACGTCCGCCCCACCTTCAACGATGAGCATCGTATTGCCATCACCCAAGGCCGCCACCCCATCGTTGAGCACCACACCGGCAGTCACTTTGAAGCTAATGATGTAACCCTTGATGATGCACAGTCCACCATCATCATCACCGGACCCAACATGGGTGGTAAATCAACCTACCTGAGGCAAACTGCTCTCATAAGCATTATGGCACAGTGTGGCAGCTTTGTGCCTGCCTCCTGCGCCAATTTAAGCATGCTTGACCGTGTATTCACACGCATCGGCTCTGGTGATAATTTGGCTGAAGGCAAAAGTACTTTTTTGGTTGAGATGGAAGAGACCGCAACCATCTGCCACCAGGCAACAAAAAACAGTTTAGTTATTTTAGATGAAGTTGGACGAGGGACCAGTACCTACGATGGGATGGCTCTTGCCCAGGCAATTTTAGAATACATTCACACAAATATTAAAGCCCATTGCCTTTTTGCAACACACTACCACGAACTCACACAACTGGAAGCGTCTATGCCCGGCATACGCAACATGCATGCTGCCTGCAAGCAGATTAACGATGCTATTATTTTTCTGCACAAAATTATTCCTGGTGCCGCCGCTGGCAGCTTCGGGCTTCACGTGGCACGGCTTGCAACCCTCCCTGAAGCAATTATTGCCCGTGCGCAAAACATTCTGCTCCATCTGGCGCCAATCCAGCAAAGCGCTACGCCACAAAAAGCATCAATTCAACCAGCCTTACTCACGCAGCACCCAGCTCTCGCACAGCTCCAAGCGATCGACTGCAATACCATCACACCCAAACAGGCTTTTGACCTCTTGTGGGAGCTGACAGAGACCGCAAAAAAAACGCCAACCTCTCCTGCTTGACCAGCGCACAATCCCAGCTATCCTAACCATAAGAATAATTTTAACACTGCTCTATGGGTGCTACATGCGCATAAAAATAAAATCAATTACGGAAAAACAACTTGATACGACAATCACTATCAAAGGCTGGGTACGCTCTGTGCGAAGCCAGAAAGACTTTTCATTCATCGTTGTTAACGACGGATCAACCATTGGTGGACTGCAAGTGGTGTACCACGCAACTACGCCAGGCTACACAGACACTCTTGCAACATTAACGACGGGAGCCTCCATTGCAGTAACCGGCACGCTCATTAAAAGCTTGGGCAAAGGCCAATCATTTGAACTAACAGCCACAGCCGTCACCTTAATTGGTACCTGCAATGCTGAAACGTACCCACTTCAAAAAAAACAGCATACGTTTGAATTTTTGCGAACCATCGCACACCTGCGCCCACGCACCAACACCTTTGGTGCCGTTGCTCGTGTACGCAATGCCCTTTCTTATGCGACGCACACCTTTTTTCAAGAGCGTGGCTTTTTGTACATCCACACGCCGGTCATCACGGCCTCAGATTGTGAAGGCGCTGGTGAAATGTTTCAAGTCACCACGCTGCCACTCAAAAATGTCCCACACACTCCACAGGGGCGCATTGATTTCTCACAAGATTTTTTTGGCAAGCCAGCTTTCTTAACCGTATCTGGCCAGCTCAATGGCGAAAGTTACGCCTGCGGCCTTTCTGATATTTATACCTTTGGCCCCACCTTTCGTGCAGAAAATTCCAACACCTCCCGCCACTTGGCAGAGTTCTGGATGATTGAGCCAGAGATGGCATTTGCAGACCTGCACGACAACATGGCGCTTGCAGAAAGCTACTTAAAACACTGCCTCTCACACGTACTGGCAACCTGCCCAGACGACATGAAATTCTTTAATGAGTTTATTGAAAAAGGCGTGATCGCAAAACTTGAGCACGTCATTAGCTCCCCCTTTGAACAACTGCCCTACACTGATGCAATCAGCATCCTACAAAAGGCATCAAAAAAATTCCAGTACCCCGTCTCTTGGGGCATTGATTTACAATCTGAGCACGAACGCTACTTGGCTGAAGAGTATTTTAAAAAGCCAATCATTCTCATCAACTACCCTGCGTCAATCAAAGCATTTTACATGCGCATGAATGACGATGAAAAAACCGTTGCAGCGATGGACGTCCTGGTGCCATCCGTTGGCGAAATTATTGGTGGATCGCAGCGTGAAGATCGCATCGATGTTCTTGAACACCGCATGCTTGCCTCAAATCTTAACCCAGAAGATTATTGGTGGTACCTTGAGCTCCGCAAATTTGGTGGTGTACCCCATGCCGGCTTTGGTCTAGGCTTGGAGCGCCTGGTCCTTTTTGCCACGGGTATGGAAAATATTCGCGATGTTATCCCATTCCCTCGCACGCCAAAACACGCAGATTTTTAAGTAAAACCAACGATACCAAAACTACAGCTCTTGCAAGGCCTTGGTGATTATTGCCAGGGCCTCTTCCTGATCCATCAATGGATCAAAAACAAGAGGCTTACCAAAACGCACCGTCACACGGCCACGTCGCCGTGGTAGCAAACAGTTGTACGGCACCGCAGCCTCAAGCCCAATAATTTTTACAGGAACAATAGGTGCCTGCATCATGGGTGCAATCATCCCAGCACCCTTTTTTAGTGGCCGCAAGAAACCATCAAGACTCATCTCTCCCTCGGGAAAAATAGTTGCGTGATAGCCAGCATCAAGCATGCCACCGAGGTTTTGTAGGCCCGTAGCAATATGATCAGATTCTTTTCGGGGGAATGGAAACGCATTAAAAAAGAGCTCAACAAACACCGCCGCCCAGCGGTAGTCACCATACAAAACGTCGTACCCAGCAGCAAAACTATTGCGCACGGCAAGGCTTCCCGGGAGTGCTGCCGTCACCACCGGCCCATCGAGGAGCGAGACGTGGTTTGGCATAAAAATAACTGGTCCACCTGAATGGTGCAGATGCTCCAGCCCTTCAATACGCATTCTAAAAAACCAGCGCAGCGCCAGGGAAAAAACTGCCTGGAAAACACGTCGTAACCCAACTGCCCACCACGCACGCGGCCAAACTGCTGCGGCTGGCGGCTTGCTCACGCGCTGAGGAGAATGGAGCAAAGCATCTAGATCTTTGATGGTGGTGGTTGCCGTGAGTGCCGTCTCATCAATCAGCACATGGAGTTGCTCTTCGATAGCCGTCACGAGCTCAACACGCATTAATGAATCAAACTGTAAATCGCTTACCAGACAAAGATCTGGATGGAGCTCTCCCACAGGCTTGCCAACAATGCGACTCATGATGTGCAACAGCGGCGTCACCTTACCAACAGGCTGACCGCCAGTCGTACGTTGCAACACAACCTGCTTCATCACTTCATCACGCTTAATTTTTTTAGTGATGGAACGAGGAAAATCTGTTTCCGGCCATACTTGCCATGCGGTGATGTGCTGGTACGCTGCAAGTTTTTGGTTTGCAGCTGCAACAATCTGTTTACAATCTGCGGTAGAATCTTTGAGCAAAAGAACCGCACAAATTGCCGTTTGTCCGCTCTCTGTTTCAACACCAAGCACACAGCTATCAAGCACAGCTGCTTGTTCGTTAAGCACTTGCTCAATGTCCTCCGGAAAAACATTTTGTCCGCTCGCACTCAAGATCATGTATTTTTTTCTACCCTTTAAAAATAAAAAACCATCGCGGTCAAGATAGCCAATGTCACCCGTAGTAAAAAAATGATCTCGGTTAAAACTGGCCGCTGTTTTTTCTGGGTTCTTAAAATACCCAACAAAAACATTGGGGCCTTTGATGGCGATTTCCCCATCGTCCGCAATATGAACCTGAACATGCTTCATTGGTCGCCCCACGGAGCCGTGCTTATAGGCCTGCCACGTGTTGGTAGAAACCACTGGCGACGTCTCTGTTAATCCATACCCTTGCAAGACCCACACACCGCAGTCTTGCCACCACTGTTCAAGCTCTGCTGTTAGAGGTGCGCCACCGCTCGCAATAGTCTTCAAGCAACCACCAAGACGCTGGTGCACGGGGAACAATAGTAAACGCTGCAAGGGTTTGAACCGAAGCATGCGTGCAACCAACAATAAAAAATTAAAGGGTTTGAGCAGATACCATTTCTGAAGAGAACCTTGGATTTGCATCGACATAACTTTTAAAAATTCAGGCACGGCAATCATGGTAGTTATATGATAGCGCACCAACAACTGACGAATAGCACCGTGCGAATGGGCGTAAATGACATGTGCACCTTCTGCGCACGGAAGCAAGTACCCAATAACCTGTTCAAACATGTGACTTAACGGCAACACAGAAAGTAATCGTTCTTTTCCACCATCCAAATGTAAGATGTGCCGCAGCCCTTGCACCGTGCTCATAATATTTTCATGCGTCAACATAACGCCTTTTGGGTCACCGGTGGTACCAGATGTGTACATAATTTCTGCACAGTCAAATGGCCTGAGGGGGCGTGTTGTGTGATCAAACGGCACACCATGTTTACTTAAAAAAGGTAGGTGCTCCAACGTAACGGTACGCACCGGCAGGTCATGATGCACCGTTAACCCGCGCAAAAAAAGTTTTGCCTCAGTCTGCTGCAAAATTTTTGTCAGCATGGCTAAACTATTTTCTGGTGCCAGCGGGACCACTTTTGCACCAATCAACACACACGCCCACCATGAACATATCCACCACGGAGAGTTCGGGGCACACAACAAAATGCAATCACCCTGCTCAATTCCTTGTTCAATTAAATAGCGTGCAATTAAACGCACGTGCTGAAAAACTTGCGCGTAGGTGAGCGTCGTGGTACGGTAGCCCATGCGCATGGATAGTGCAGGTCTTTGGGCATATTTACGTGCACTGTTTTCTAAAATGTCAGTAAGTATCATTGCTAGCTCCTTTTTGCCACTGTACGGTGATTTGCATGCGCAATGATAGAAGTTATAAAAAACAATCAGATGGATAATTACAAGTGTACATAAAATTAACGTTTGTCGCTGAGATAGTGATAAAACACAAAAGCCACAAACGACAAAAAAGCCTTGATTTTTGGCTTTGGTTTGGTAGTCTCATGGAGCAATTAAATGTTGCAACCAATTCAAAATAGTTTTGGGTGGGTTGTGTGTGTAATTTTATTTGTGATACGGTTTCTGGAGCGCGCGAGCCAGATGCTTATCACAAATGAGTTATAGTTTAACGTTAGAAGAAGGATATTTACGATGATGAAAAAACTTATGCTTGCTGTTGCAATGGCATGTGGTCTTGCAAACGCTGCTACTCCAGCTGTTACCGTAGCTGACCAAGACGCACAAGCTGCTGCTGGTTTCAGAGCATGGCTTCACAACAACAAACCATTGGTTACTGCAGTTGTAGCAACCGCATTGGTTGTTGGTTATGGTGTTTGCGCATACAAGAGCGATGCATTCAACGGCACAGGCGCATTTGCTCCAGCTGAAGGTGTAGATTTTGCCCGTCAATGGGGTCAAGTGCTTCTAGCTCCTCTTTGGGCTGCATGGGAAATGTCCAAGAGTGGCTACAATACAGCTGCTGCAACTGTTGACAGTGGTGTAAACCATGTTTATGAGCACAAGTGGAAGTATGGTACCGGTGGTGCTGCTGCTCTTCTTGCTCTTGTTGACTTCCTTCGTGGCGAAGAAAGCATGATCAAAGGTGCTTACAGAAGCATTATGGCAACTGAAAAAAAGGCTGCAGCAGAAGTTGTAGCGTAAACAGCTATTTCTGACGTAAAAGTTAACGGGGCGTATCGTGCATACGCCCCGTTTTTTATTGCCTATTTTTTACCACAAAATCTTAACGACTTCTCGTTACGCCAATACGTTTGCACTCGCTGGCAATCGCACACTGTGAACATTTTGGGGAGATGGGCGCACAAATATTTTGGCCCCACACAACAAGTAAATTATTCCATACCCCCCAATATTTTTGTGGCAAAATTTTCTGCAAAGCCTTTTCACTCTCTTCAACCGTTTTTGTTTTTATCAACCCAAGTCGATTTGAAATCCGATGCACATGGGTATCAACACAAATTGCCGGCTTACTAAACGCCGCTGCAAGCACCAAGTTTGCTGTTTTAAGACCAATCCCCTTGATGGCAGTCAGCTCGGCGTAGGTAGATGGCACGATGCCTGCATGATCATTGAGCAGCACAGCAGAGACATGCTGCAACACTTCTGCTTTGTTTTTGTAAAAGCCTGTTTTAAAAATTATTTTTTCAAGTTCTGTGCGATCCATGTCACACAGCTGCTGCGGTGTACGCACACGATTAAAAAGTACGCGACAAACATGCACCGTTGTTGTATCTTTTGCTCTTAAACTGAGCAAGCAGGCAATGAGAATAAGAAATGGGTCGTGCCCACATTCGGCAACAACAATATCAATGAGCGGTGGGGTAAAGCCCGCCGTGTTGCTCTTGAGAATGTCCACTAATCTATCAATAGCCATACGATAAATCCCTTCAGTTTATGAGCTGATTGCCTTTTGCTATCAGCAAGCGAAACACTAGCAACATGTTTTTTGAAAGGCGAGACACATTGTGGACCAATCCGTTTTATCTGTCAAAATAAACGATTTTCTAGCCTTTTTAGAGGTAGAAAAAAATTGCTCAAAGCACACCCTGCGAGCCTATGAAAGCGACCTAGGCCAGCTTATTGATTTTTGGGATGAAGCCACTAAGCGCACCCCTCTGCTCCCACAGGGATTTGACACCATCATGCGCCGCTACGTAGTGGCCCTTTTTTACAAAAAACTGACTAAAACCTCCCTTGCTCGCAAGCTTTCATGCCTCCGCTCCTTTCAGCAATTTTTGCAGGGGCAGGGAGTCAGCCTTGCCATCACCATCAAAACACCCAAGGTTGACCGCAAGCTCCCGATTACCCTGAGCGTTGATGAGATATTTTTTTTGCTCGACTCTGTAACCGAGGAAGAGCTCCCAACGCGCTTTCCATACCGTGATAAGACTATCTTTGAGCTCTTTTATGCCACCGGCGTCCGCTGCTCTGAACTAGTAGGCATTACCATTGAAGATATTAGTTTTGATGAAAAAACCATCAGAATCATGGGAAAAGGCCGCAAAGAGCGCATCGTACTTTTTGGAGAAAAGGCCCTGCACATGCTTGAAAAGTATCTTTCTATTGAGCGGCCAACCCTGGCCCAAAGTAGCCAAGAGCGCCATTTATTCCTCAACTATGCGGGCGGAACGCTGACTACCAGGTCAATCCAACGTATTTTTGAGATGTTTCGTAGTTTTTTACGAATAGACAGGAATTTGACCCCACACAAAATTCGTCATTCCTTCGCTACACATTTGCTTCAACAAGGTGTAGACTTGAGAATAATCCAAGAATTGCTGGGGCATAAAACCATTGCCACCACAGAAATTTACACGCATATTTCTAATCAGCAACTGGCGAAAATGTGTGACGAAAAACATCCTCTTAACAACCTTGATCACTTGGTATTTGATAACTCATGAATCTTGCAATAACTTTCTCTCAAGCGTACAGTCTTATCGATTCTGGCAAAGGAAAACGTCTTGAACGCTTTGGCCAAAATGTCATCGTCCGCCCAGACAGCACCTGCCTCTGGAATCCTCAAGAGCCTGCAGAAACCTGGAAAAGCGCGGCCGCTGTCTATGTAAAAAAAGATGGCACCAAGGTGCACTGGTCACTGAAAGGCACCATGAAGGAGCCGTGGCATTTTGTGTTCACCCTGCCTGGCATCAGCAAAGATAAACCTAACCGTATCACCTGCGGCCTCCATCTCCCTACATCAAAAAACGTTGGGATTTTTCCTGAACAGATGAGCAATTGGGTTTGGATGAGCGATATTTTGCGCAAAAGCACCAATCGCAGACCCAAAATTTTAAATCTTTTCGGTTACACCGGCGCAGCAACATTGGTCGCTGCACTTCACGGCGCAGAAGTATGCCATGTTGATGCATCACAAGCTGCTGTCAGCTGGGCCAAAAAAAATCAGCTCCTCAGCGAGCTTGAAAAAGCTCCCATCCGCTGGATTGTTGACGACTGCCTTGCCTTCATGAAGCGAGAAATTCGCCGTGGCGTCAAGTATGATGGCATCATCATGGATCCACCAGCTTTCGGGCGTGATCCAAAAGGCAATCCGTTCTCTTTCGAGACACAAATTCATCCGCTCCTCAAAGCTGCCAAAGAACTCCTGAGCGACAAGCCACTGTTTTTCCTGCTCAATGGCTATGCTGTCGGGTACCCTGCTGACGTTGTTGGCAACTTGGTACGTGAACATTTTCCTAACCAAGAAGTTGATTGTGGCGAGCTGCAAATTATGCAAGAAGATAACAGCCGTGTTATTTCTTGCAGCATCTATGCCCGCTGGAATCCGCAGTATTAAGTTGTACCCATTTTTCGACATTAGGATTTTTCGTCATGTTCCATAGATTATTACTCGTTGCTACGCTTTTTGCGCCTCTGCAAGCCTCATAACAATGCACCAGATAAACGCAGCCGATGGGATAATTTTCTTGACATGCGCTAAATGTAAACAGCAAAAAAATAATACCTGGGGGTGGCACACC